>NZ_JALKIK010000023.1:0-76304 GCF_023050955.1 Anaerobiospirillum sp. NML120511 | reverse complement strand
GTAATGAGGTGGTTAAGCGGGGTGGGGAGTTTTGGTAAAAAATTGATTTTGGGGCGACGCAGATCTCACTGTGGAAATTTCATGCGTAAAAATTTGCAGGTATGGGGAGGTAAACAGGGGGTTAAGGACAGATTAAGATTAAAAAACTGTGTCTGAGGTGCATGCCGGAGTGGGGTTACGGACGCCATGTCGGGCTGTTGCGGGGTGGAAACGCTGTCACGGGGCAAAATAAGTTGCAGATTTTTGCTTTTAGAAAGCGCATAAATAAGCAATTTCTGAAAAAAGTGTTAAAAAATTCAAAAATTTTTTGAAAAAACGCTTGCCAAGGTATGGGGCGATACGTAAAATAGGCATCGCTTTCTGACGCTAACGAAAAGAAAGCGCGGTTGTCCCGAGCAATACGGGATACCAAAATGGCTCGGAGGGGTTCCCGAGTGGCCAAAGGGATCAGACTGTAAATCTGCCGGCTCTGCCTTCGAAGGTTCGAATCCTTCCCCCTCCACCATCTTTCTCCCGTCTTTATGTCATCACGACAACCTCCCTATCTAATTCTTAGATAAATACAAAATCCCATCTTCTTAAACTTTCATAACTCATCAGTCTGCTTTAAGACGAGGGCTTTTTGTCTAGCACAGATAATCAGTGCGGGCATCGTATAATGGTTATTACCCAAGCCTTCCAAGCTTGTGATACGGGTTCGATTCCCGCTGCCCGCTCCATCCTATATCTGTGAGCACTCCGATTTGGTTTTCAGGAATTAAAAAATGGCAAAAGAGAAGTTTGTCCGTTCTAAGCCACACGTAAACGTAGGCACCATCGGTCACGTTGACCACGGCAAGACCACTTTAACCGCTGCTTTAACCAAGGTTCTCGCTGAGAAGTTCGGTGGTGAAGTAAGAGCTTTCGACCAGATCGATAACGCTCCAGAAGAGAAGGCCCGTGGTATTACCATTAACTCCTCTCACGTTGAGTACGACACCGAGCTCCGTCACTACGCTCACGTAGACTGCCCAGGCCACGCCGACTACGTTAAGAACATGATTACCGGTGCTGCTCAGATGGACGGCGCTATCTTAGTTTGTGCCGCTACCGACGGCCCAATGCCACAGACCCGTGAGCACATCCTGTTAGCTCGTCAGGTAGGCGTTCCATACATCGTCGTATTCTTAAACAAGTGCGACATGGTTGACGACGAAGAGTTACTCGACCTGGTTGAGATGGACGTTCGTGAGCTGCTCTCCGAGTACAAGTTCCCAGGCGACGACACCCCAGTTATCCGTGGTTCCGCTTTAGGCGCCTTAAACGGTGAAGAGCAGTGGGTTGCCAAGATCCTTGAGCTTGCTAATGCTTTAGACACCTACATCCCAGAGCCAAAGCGTGACATCGATCACCCATTCTTATTACCAATCGAAGACGTATTCTCCATCTCCGGTCGTGGTACTGTAGTTACCGGTCGTGTAGAGCGTGGTATCGTTCGTGTATCTGACGAAGTTGAAATCGTTGGTATCCGTGAGACCACCAAGACCGTTGTTACCGGTGTTGAAATGTTCCGCAAGCTGTTAGACCAGGGTCAGGCTGGCGACAACGTTGGTGTTTTATTACGTGGCACCAAGCGTGAGGACGTAGAGCGTGGTCAGGTTCTGGCTGCTCCAGGTTCCATCACCCCACACACCAAGTTCGACGGTGAAGTATACGTTCTGTCCAAGGATGAGGGCGGCCGTCACACCCCATTCTTCAAGGGCTACCGTCCACAGTTCTTCTTCCGCACCACCGACATCACCGGTTCTATCGACCTGGGCGAGGGTGTAGAGATGGTTATGCCAGGTGACAACACCAAGATGACCGTTACCTTAATCCACCCAGTAGCCATGGCCGCTGGTGAGCGCTTCGCTATCCGTGAGGGTGGCCGTACCGTAGGCGCCGGTGTTGTAGGCAGCATCATCGAGTAATTGTTACCTCAGGTAATGAATGCTCCAGTCAGCTTTGACTGACTGAAAAAAGCCGCAGTTATCATCTGATACTGCGGTTTTTTTATCGCCTTATGGCCATGAATTTTCCGCCCCTGATATGTCCT
Organism: Anaerobiospirillum sp. NML120511; assembly: GCF_023050955.1. Taxonomy (NCBI): domain Bacteria; kingdom Pseudomonadati; phylum Pseudomonadota; class Gammaproteobacteria; order Aeromonadales; family Succinivibrionaceae; genus Anaerobiospirillum; species Anaerobiospirillum sp. NML120511. Next base: position 74,230 of record NZ_JALKIK010000023.1, on the reverse strand, counting down.
GTTTTCACTTTGCCTTACAGCGGACCCAAAGGCTGAAATCAGCATGAAAAAGCCCGCCAAATTGCCCTTTCAGGTTGACTATTGGTATGGGATCAGGTATTTTTTAGGGCTTTGGAAGATTGATCTTTCACCTCTGCCGGCCCGGGTTCAGTCACTCAGACTCACAGCGTTTGGGCATGACTGCCAGGAGGTCATTGAGATAAAAGGCCGGACAGGCGACCAGTTATGACGTTTCCGTCAGGAATTTTCAGATGAGCGAAACTAAGAATGGTAAGCAGCCAGGTGGCGCTGTTACCAAAAAAGACAAGACAGCAAATGCTGCTGCAAAGAACAAAAAGACCGATCTTAAAGTAGCCGAAGCCAAAAAGAATGAGGTTAAGAAGGTCGACACTAAGAAGGCCAGGCAGGTTGAAACCGGCTCCCGTGGCAAGGACATGTTCTTATGGTTCGTCTCCTTAGCTCTGCTGGTAGCCGCTATTGGTGGTAACTACTACTACACCAGATACGTTATGCTCGATGAGGGCTCCCTTGAGCGTCTGGGCCGTGTAGCCATTGTGATCGTTACCATTCTGGCCGGTCTTGCCGTAACTCTCTTTACTGAAAAGGGCAGAAAGCTTCTGACCTTCGGCCGTGACTCCTACACCGAGCTGCGCAAGGTAGTGTGGCCGGCCCGTAATGAGGCCATGCAGACCACTGCAATCGTATTCGTTGCCGTAGTTGCCGTAAGTCTGTTCTTGTACGTCTGTGATCTGGCTTTCTTACAGATAGTGCGCTTAATTACAGTCTAAATTTACAGGGTAATCTCAGATGTCCGATTTAGAAAACAAGGTTGAAGAGCAGGCCGCTGAGCAGGCAAATGAGCAGATGCAGGCTGTAGAGCAGAATGCTGCAGCTGCTGATGATGCTCCTTTCTTATCTGATGACGAGGCTTCCTCCGACGCCCCATTCTTATCTGCCGAAGAGACCGCCGCTGCTGAAGAAGAGCAGAGCAAGGTTGAAAAAGATAAGAAGACTGCCCGTGACAAGAAGAAGGCTGCCATCAACTTAAAGGGTCCGGTCAAGAAGCTTGAGCCAATGGATCCAAGCGAAGTTGAAATGCGCTGGTACTTTATCCAGGCTTTCTCCGGCTACGAGCAGCGCGTTGCCCAGACTCTGGCAGAGCGTATCAAGATTCACCAGATGGAAGACTACTTTGGTGAGATCCTGGTACCACGCGAGAAGGTTAAGGATATCAAGGACGGCAAGCGCCGTGACAGTGAACGCAAGTTCTTCCCAGGCTATGTCATGGTCGAGATGAAGATGACCTCTGATTCATGGCAGCTGGTTAAGCACACCGAGCGCGTGCTGGGCTTCATCGGCGGCACTCCAGAGCGTCCTCTGCCAATCTCCAAAATTGAGGCCGAGCGTATTCTCAACCGCTTAAGAGAGACCTCTGAGGCTCCACGTCCTAAGACCCTCTTTGAGGTTGGCGAGCAGGTTCGTGCTACCGAAGGCGCCTTTAAGGACTTCTCCGGTACCGTTGAGAGCGTTGACTACGAAAAGAGCCGCCTGACTGTTTCCATTGCCATTTTCGGCCGCGCTACCCCTGTAGAGCTCGAATTTGGCCAGGTAGAAAAGGAAGTCTAAGATTATACGGAGTAAGCTCCGTATTGCCTTGGGCTGAACCGGCAGGTTCCGGCATTACCCCAGGCTGTGACTTTCTTTCACTGTAAAAAAGGATGACCCCTTATCGGAGTCATCCTTTTTTATGCTTATTTGCAGATGAGTGCAATGTGCCACTGAGCAGTTCAGCCCTGAATTTTCTTCAGAGCTCCGCAAGTGCACCACAGCACAATGACCTTTTCAGGCCTCAGGTCAGCTTCGTTCCCCGCATCACCGCCCAGATCATTTCCCTACTGCACAGGCATTTTGCCATGCTCCTCATACGCTGCGCTTCAGCAGAATAGTGTCTGCATCACAGGCAGACAGCCATTTCCCTCGCTTCATTCAGCCTTACCCACGCTTCATTCAGCCTTACCCTCGCTTCATTCAATCTTACCCACTCCTCATCCAGCCTTGCCACTCCTCATCCAGCCATTGCCATCTATTCTTCCAGAATGGCAGCGCGCAACTCAGACTCTGCTGTCCTGCATATTTCCCAGCTTACATCTTCACTTCCATTTCCTTTCTAATCACAAATCCTGTTACCTTCTATCGCTTTAGTGAAGCAGGATTACAGCCTTTGACATTTTCAGTCATATACCTTTAACAGCCACTTTGCACGCTGTCATGCTTTGAGGTTCTGCTGGGTATGTCGAAACTGCTGAGCAAGATCTGCTTAGTAAGGGGGCGTGCCTTGACGGGGAAGATTCGATATTTGCAGCCGTTTGGCGGCCGCTGAGTGCATCGTTAAAAGCTGAATGTCGGGGAAATCAAAGAGGGGTATTGGGAGGGAGAGGGCCGATTGACTAATCAGGCTTCCTGTACAAAAGAATAGGGGGGGGGCCTGTTGCCATGGCATAGTAGACAGGTTTAATAAGGCAGGTCTGCCAAAAGGCTTTGCGGCATCCGGGTTCAATTCTAATGATTGCTGTACCGATATTGAACTTGTGAAGCTACTGGCACAAGGCGACTGGATTAACCAGGGCTATAGTGTAGTACTGCAGGGGCCTCCTGGTCTTGGAAAAACCCTGCTGGCCATTGAATCTGGTAGAACTGCCATTTACTAAGGATACTCTATCTTATTCATTAATGCCAGGGATTTGTATTCCAAACTGCAGCTGATCCGGCAGCGTTATGGGACCAGTCCGAGCTCGGCACAGCCGCTTTACTACAGTAAGCTGCTGATTGTCGATGACATCGGTCACGCACATGTAGACGGTAAGCTCATGATGGATCTGTTCTGCAATCTTACAGAACTGAGAACGGCTATATAGATGAGTCGGTCTTCATCATGTGCCGACAATCAGAGTACCTTAAGACCGGCCGTGGCAGCGATAAACCAACAAGGCATATTTTCAAGACAGATATCACCCTGTATTGCGTCTTATGCAACCGTCATCACATTACTTTTCTGCACTCACAGCACTTCTACAGTAATACACTTTACAAAACAAATATGAAAGTATTATCAGCAGTGCAGCTAATCTAATCGAATCGAATCTGCAAAACAATAAATCCATGCAGTCAGACCAGCAGTTTACGTTCCGGTCTTTTGAGGGCCTGATGCGTCTGATAATATTTTGTAAAGTGTTTTGCATGCGAGTGATAATCTGACGGGTACCGTCAGTACCTGACCATTCAAAATAACTACTGTTACCTGGCATGAACAAAATACAAGTGATTATTGCAGCTCCATAAACTTGCATTGCCTGAATAACCACACGCAGTAATGCTTTATAAATCCTTATGTAATAACATACATGTTGTGCGGTTCGGTTATGCAGCCCGGTTGTGCTGCCCGGTTATGCAGCTCGGTTATGCAGCCCGGTTGTGCTGCTCAGTTGTGCTGCTCAGTTGCGCAGCTCTGATATGTATGTGCACGTCTTATTTCGTGGGGGACTGTTCTACTGAACATGCGGAGCATGCTGTATGGGGTGATGGGCTGCATCAGGCTGATTTAAAGTGGGCATTGCTGCAGCCTCAGCCGCACCCGCAGCCGCAGCCCCATATGTAGCCTCAGCTGCCGCTGCAGGCGGGGTTTTAGACTGTTGTTGCAGGCTGCTGCAGGCAGGTAATGAGTTTTGTGTGGTGAGAAGCTGCGCAATATTGGCGTTGCTTGCTGAGACTGTGCCCTTATTTACTGCTGAAACTGCAGTATTTTGACCATGTGCTCTTATTTTTGCGACTCCGGTCATGTGTGCTGCGCACATGGCTGTCAAACGGTATCAGTAAAAATTATTGAAAAGCCGGTATTGCTCCAAAACAAGGCGTGCCCCGCATTTTCACCGAGAAATACCGGTAAACCCTTCCAAAAATACCTCAAGGACGCTATCTCCACACGCTACAGCACTCTTATCCAGTCAAAAGTCTTAGTGACCTGCCATGTAAAGTACCATGTCCAGCGCATGCTCCTTGTGCAGTATTTGGAGGTTTTAGTGAAAAACCGCTTATTTATCGCTTTTGTACTGGTGCTGTGGCGCGAAAAAATTACTCACATATACCGTGATAAAACACCTCCTTTTCCAAACAGTGCACTCATGTGATCAGACTCACGGCCATACGCCAAATAAGGTACAAAAGCGGTTTTTACGTGATGCAGCTCAAAATTTGTGTTTGCCCGTCTGTATTCCTTTGCCTATTCTTAAGTCATGTTTTTCATGGTTTGAATTTGCCTGCCTTGTACTTTGCAAATATTCAGTCTGTACCCGATTACAGCCGGTGTTATGGGGCTGTAGCCCTGCGCTTGTATCCATAAGAGGTACAGATTTCTGTCAGCAAACTGAGGTATGAGCCCGGTGTTTTTAGCGTTTGCACCGGAACACTTTTAACAGTGCAGTACCTTGAGTACTGCCGCGTCTGTCCGCAGTTTTGTGCTTCTGTTGATGCGGTCAGACGGTACTTGTCTGTTAAATGAACAGGAAACATTAAGGAGACGACAGTGAGAACTGAGACTGTAACCCTAAGCACCTCAGATCGCGTCAAGTCGATTCTGGCGGCAAGCTCCGGTAACTTTGTGGAGTGGTTTGATTTCTATATCTACATCTCACTTGCCAAATACTTTACCCATCACTTCACTCAGACCAGTGATGACATCATGGGCCTTATCATTACCTTTGGTGTGTTCTCCATTGGCTTCTTTATGCGCCCTATAGGCAGTCTGGTATTTGGTTCCATGGCTGATCGCATAGGACGTCAGAAGACCATGATTTATGCCATCATCATGATGTCTCTGGGCAATTTCATGATTGCCGCCATTCCATCTCAGGAGTCCATAGGCGCATGGGCGCTGCTGCTTCTGACTCTGGTGCGCATGATTCAGGGTATTTCCGTAGGCGGTGAGGGAGGCCTTGTTGCTACTTATATTTCTGAGATGTCTACCCCTGGTAACCGTGGTTTCTTCTCGTCCTTACAGTATGTAACTCTTATTGCTGCCCAGTTTGCTGCTCTGGCCTGTGTATGGGGCGCAGTTGAAATATTTGGCGAGCAGAACATGAAGGATTATGCATGGCGTTATCTCTTTGTCTTTGCCGGTATTCTTGCTCTGGGATCTATTTTCCTGCGCCGCAAGATGCATGAGAGCGCTCAGGAACTTAATGTTGAGGATGAGAGCAAAGGTACTCTCAAGACCCTGTGGGAGTACAGAAAGTACTGTCTGCTGGTATTTGGCTTAAGTGCTACCGGCTCCATGTGCTACTACAACTTCACTGCCTATATGAACACCTTCCTTGAAAAGAGCGCCGGATTTGACTCTCAGACCGCCCGCTTCCTGTCCTTGCTGTTACTTGCTTTTGGCATGTTTATTCAGCCATTCATGGGTATGCTGGGTGACCGCATAGGCGTAAGAAAGATGCTGGCTATTTTCTCGGCAGTTGGTTTTATCACAGTGTTCCCTCTGATGAGCGGCATTATCAACGCAGGACCTGCCGGCTGGAACAGTCCGTTTATCGCCTTTGCTCTTGCCTGCATCGGTCTTATTGTTACCGGCTTCTACACCTCAATTTCAGGTGTAGCCAAAGCTACGCTCTTCCCTGAAAAGGTCAGAGCTCTGGGTACCTCATTCCCATATGCCATTGGTGTTGCCATGTTTGGCGGTACCGTTCCAAGTGTGGCTCTGTGGTTTAAGCAGGGTGGCCCATACGGAACTGAAGTAGTTGACGGCCAGGAGCAGATTGCAACCCTGGGCATACCGGAATGGGCTTACTTTGTCTACATCATGGTTTTCCTCGTTGCATGCTTCTTTGTAGCCATCAACATTCCAAAGAAGACCGAGCTTGAACTCCAGCGTGGCTGATAAACGCAGGAGGTCACAACAAAGGCTGCCAGACCGGCCGCCGGCGATGCCGATACAGCTGCCCTTGCCGGACAGACCGCCGGCGATGCCGGTCCTGCGGGCCTTGCCGGGCTGACAGAAGGGCCATGACAGCACAGCTGTCATGGCCAGAGCTTCAGGTCATACACGGGCCTGCATGACAGCCATTAATATGCGGTGAATTACTGTCCTGTCTCAGTATGTGCAGGACATAACAAAGGAATCTCAAGTGTACGATTTTGCAATTATAGGTGGCGGCATTATTGGCATGTCCGTAGCCATGCAACTCAAGGAAAAGCTGCCTGATGCTTCAGTGGTGGTCCTGGAGAAAGAAAATGGCCTTGCCGAACATCAGACTGGACATAACAGTGGTGTTATTCACGCCGGAGTCTATTACACCCCGAATACTCTAAAGGCCCGCTTTTGCTATGAGGGCAACAGGCTGACCCGGGAGTTCTGCGACAACAACGGTATCAAATACGACATCTGCGGCAAACTGCTGGTAGCCACCAACGAGCTGGAAATGGAGCGCATGGAGGCTCTGTGGACGCGCACTGAAGCCAACGGTCTGGAGCGCTATCGTCTGGATGCTGCGCAGCTCAGGGAACGTGAGCCCAATATTGTGGGACTGGGCGGAATCTATTTCCCTTCAAGTGGCATTGTCAGCTACAGGGAAGTTACCAGGGTAATGGGCAAACGCTTTGAGGAGAAAGGCGGAAAGATCTGTCTTGGGGCTGAGGTATTTGAGCTTGGTGAGTATTCCGATCATGTGCAGATAAAAACCACCAGAGGACGTTTTGCGGCCCGCTACCTTATCAGCTGCCCAGGACTGATGTCAGATCGCGTAGTCAAAATGTTAGGCATTGAACCTGATTTTGTTATCTGTCCTTTCCGTGGTGAGTACTACCGTCTGGCGCCAAAGTACAACCAGGTGGTCAAGCACCTTATCTATCCTGTGCCTGATCCTTCCATGCCTTTCCTTGGTGTACATCTGACCCGCATGATTGACGGCAGTGTCACTGTAGGACCAAATGCCGTTCTGGCCTTTATTCGTGAGGGCTATAAGAAGACAGACATGTGCTTTCTTGAGATGGCTCAGATGGCCGCTCACCCAGGCATACGCAAGGTATTGCGCACCCACTTCAGAGCCGGTCTTTCCGAGATGAAGAACTCGCTGTTCAAAAGCGGCTATCTCAAGCTGGTGAACAAGTACTGCCCTGTTATCAAAAAAGATGATCTCATGCCTTATCCGGCTGGTGTTCGTGCTCAGGCAGTGAGCAACGATGGCAGGCTTATTGAGGACTTTATCTTCGTTAAGACCAGACGCAGCGTTAATGTCTGCAATGCTCCAAGTCCGGCAGCAACATCAGCCCTGCCTATTGGCCGTCATATCCTTGAGCAGGTAGACGAAATGATTGCCCAGTCCTCAAGTCAGGCTGTATAGCTTGCAGCCAGTGCAGCATACACGTCATCGTGCTTATGCAGCGACAGAGCCGTCTGCACATTGAGCAGTGCATCAACAGGTGCCTGCTGCGCTGCCAGCGGCAGCATCGGCTGCCAGTTTGACCGGGTTCGTGTTGCGCAGGCAGCGGCAGGATCATCCGCCTGTTCGAACGGGTTCGTGTTGCGCTGCCAGCGGCAGCATCGGACGCCAGATGCATCCGCTACCAGCTGCATATGTACCGGTCAAGTCATAACAGACAGTCAGTTAAATCAGAAATCTTAAGTCAGTCAAACATGTAAAGTTCAGCAGACAGAACATAAGGAAGTCCTGCCTGTATCAGCAACATGATGAGTTGCAGTTTGAAGAGATCCGGGAGCATTAAAGGCTCAATAAAGTTTAGTTGGTGAGTTCAAAACTCAGAAAATTTACCAGGAGAGGGTCTATGTCTCAGCCAGTTTTCCAGTGTGAACAGTTCAGCGTCACCCCGTCAGCTATTTCACCTCGTCTGCTGCAGGTAGAGTTTAAAGAGAGTGTTGTCGCTGCCTATCTCAAGGAGATGGAGCGTTATCCAATTCAGGCTCTGGAGTACAAGTCATTTCTGCGTTTCCGTGCCGCTCAGATTTTAAACAATCTGTGTGAGGGCAAGCTGCGCGATGTTCTGATGAAAAGTCTGGTAGATCGTCAGCATGGAGCTCTGCTGGTTAACCCTCAGGGTATTTGCAGAGCTGAGCAGGGCGATGACATGGTCAAGATTGCTACGGCCTTTGTTCACCTTATCGGCCGTTCCAACTTCGATGCCATGACCGGAACCTTCTATGCCCGCTGGGCCGTGGTCAACACAGACAACTCTGACAGTTATCTGCGCCAGCCTCGCAAGCCTCTGGAGCTGCACAATGACGGTACCTACGTCAATGAGCCTACAGATTATGTGCTCATGTATAAGATAGACGAGCAGAACATGGTCGGTGGCGACTCAACCCTGCTGCACGTGGATGACTGGGAAGACCTCGGCCGCTTCTTCAGCAATCCGCTGGCCCGCCGTCCAATCAAGTGGTCTGCTCCTCCAAGCAAGAATGTAAGAGCACCTGTTTATCATCCGGTCTTTGAAGTAGATAACGAGGGCCGCCCTGTAATGCTCTACATCGATCAGTTTGCTCAGCCAAAGGACTTTGAAGAGGGTACCTGGCTTGCCGACATGGGTGACTCCCTTGAAAACAGTCCTGCAAAGCTTTCCTTCCCTGTACCTGTAGGTCAGTTCCTGCTTATCAACAACTGGTTCTGGCTCCACGGACGCGACAAGTTTGAGTCTCACCCTCAGCTGCGCCGTGAGCTGATGCGTCAGCGTGGTTACTTCAGCTTTGCAACCAATCCGTTTACCGCAGGACGCACTTCTGACTGACAGAAAGCTTTGACCCCGTATGAGTCACCTGCAGTGGCTTCGTGTGAGACATCATCTGTCAGCGTCAGAGCTGCCATATGGTAAAACGCCCCAAACATTGCGGTTGCATGCTGGCAGTCGTCCATAATATAAAGTCCCAAAGTCAGTTTACAAAATACATACGGAAGTATTAAGCGTCTTACAGCTTATCTCATCTGCAAAAAATAAAGCCAGGCAGACCAGCAATGGTCGAGCCTGGCTTTTTCTTTATGCAATGTGGTGCTGCCAGCAGCAGCTGCGGCTGCTACTGCAGCATCAGCGGCTGCAGCTGGCGCACCTGTCAGCTGCGGCGTCTGCCCGGTTGTGACGGCAGGGACTGAGTGGCGGCCCGGACGGTCAGTTGAAGGGCACCATAATCAGGTCGCAGCCGGCCTTGAGCAGGGCATTGCGCCCTGAATCGCTCAGAGCAGCATCAGTAATGATCATGTTAATCATACCTGCCGGTACAGCTATATAGGTTGCTACCTGACCGTATTTGCTTGAGTCGCAGATAAGGTAGCGCTGTCTTGCCATGCGGGCTACATGCTGCTTTACCGGTACCTTGTCCGGATCAGGAGTGGTAATACCCCGGCTGTCAAAGGACGAGGCTGACAAAAAGGCCATATCAAGTGACAGTCCATCCAGGGTATTAACCGCAAGATGACCAACAGTTGAAAGGTTCTGGGCTCTGACAAGACCGCCGACCATAATGACTGTGTTGTCGCTGTTAACTGCCAGATTATGGGCAACCACCAGATCATTGGTGACTATTGTCAAATCAGAGCGGTGGTACAGGAATTTGGCCATAGCCAGAGAGGTAGTACCGGCATCAAGATAAATACAGCTGCTCTCAGGAATCATGCCTGCAGCTTCACGACCTATATTGTCTTTCTGAATACCGCACAGCAGGGATTTTTCATCGTGCGATGGCTCACAATGCAGTCTGTTAGTTGCGCGAACTCCACCTGTTACCTGCATTACAAGGCCATCAGCCTCAAGCTTGCCCAAATCTCTTCGTATGGTCATCTGGGATACTCCCAGCTGTGAAGCAAGATCAGCAATGGAAACAAAAGGGGCCTGTTTCAAATTGGCCAGAATGGCTTCTCTTCTTGCCAGTGGAATCATGGGCCTTCTCCTGGATCAATAATTGGTCTTCAGTTGCTTTAAGTACATGCCTGATGGGGCTGCCCTGTCATCAGTTACGCGCCTCAACCAGCCTGGTAATGATTCTCGCCTGGCACGGACTTAACTGACGCTGTCTATATTGTATATGGCATCAGCTGTGATTGTTGTCCTCTCTGCAGTTGAGCAATGCAGCCTGCAAGAAGAGCTGTGCCGCGCAGACTGCCGGGGAAGCTGGGACGGACGGGGCGCAAGGTCTGCCTGGGATGCCGGGCGGGGCGGGCTGAGCAGGCGGCCATATACTTTGGGCAGTGACTGACAGATGTTGGTGGTTTTGGCTCTGCAATTTTGCAGCGGTAAAGTGTGAGTTTCTACACATAATGAGGCCCTGAAAGTAAGTAGACTTTCCTCTGGTGTGCGGCTTTTCCTTTGATGGGGCGGCGGAACACCCTCCTGGAGTTTTGATCCGGGGCCTGGGCAGGTGCCCGTCATGGTCGCTCAGGCTGGCTCCGGGGCTGTTATGGTCACGGGAGTTGTTTTGGTTTGGTGTATGGAAGTGTCAGGTGAGATATGGACAGACTTGCGTATTGTGGACATCCTTTTCAGCTTTATGGGGTTGAGGAGCAGCGTCTGTGCGGTGGACGTGCCGATGGTATGAGAGTGCTTGAGGTCAAGAACGGTCTTGGTCTTAACTTTACTGTGCTGCTCGATCGCGGCTGCGGCATTGCCCGTCTGTCTTACCGGGGTATTAACTGCTCATTTATGTCGGCATCAGGCCTGCGCCGCCCTGAATACTATGAGCACGGTGGTGGTGACCAGTCATTTCTGCGTTCCTTCCATGCAGGTTTTCTTACTACCTGTGGTCTGTTTAATGTGGGTGTTGCTTGTTCCGATGGCGGAGAACAGACCTGTCTGCATGGCGATCTGGACAATATACCTGTGGAGAGCTGGCACTGGTGGACAGGTGAAGATGGCAACCTGCATATTGAGGCCCTTATCAGAGTAGAGCAGATCTTCTATCACAAGGCCGTGCTGCGCCGTCACTTCACTGTTGGACTGGAACGCAGTTTTCTTACCATTGAGGACAGGGTGACCAATACGGGCTCGACCGTATGTCCGGTCATGATTCTCTACCACATGAATATGGGCTATCCGCTGCTTGATGAGGACACCATGCTGTTTATTAATTCAACTTCGTATCAGCCCCGTACTGAGATTGCGGCCAGTGATGCCGCCAGATGGAATGTCATCACAGCTCCAGAGCACAACTACCAGGAGCGCTGCTACTACCATTCGTTCAGGGGAACTACAGCTGCCGGGCATGAGGGGCGTAGTGCCATTGCTGCTGTCTACCAGCCTAAACACGATCTTGGTCTGGCTGTCAGCTTTGATCCTGAAAATCTGCCTTTCTTTACTCAGTGGAAGCAGTGCGGCTACCGTGATTACGCTTTGGGACTGGAGCCGGGCAACAGCCACTGCGATGGCCGTAATCTGATGCGCAGACAGGGCATGCTGCAAGAGATGGGGCCAGGCGAGCAGGCCGACTTCCACGTTCAGGTTGATTTCTTCAGCGGAGAAGACTCATTTAATTCCATAAGGGAGCAGTGGGCTACCACGGCAGATGGTGTACCTGCCCTGAACAGCAAATTGCCAGACTGGCTGTAGGCGCATCAGCCCATACGCAGGGTCGGCGCACGCTGAGCAGGCATCTGCCACCGTAAGGTCGAGGCACGCTGTGCAGGCATCTGGTCAACAGGACTTACTGGTCTGCTAAGTCAGAAAGGGCATGGCTGGGCATGGCGGGTATGGGCAGAGCATGAGCATGGCCTGAGGGCTCACTTTTAAGAGGTCCGTTTACTGGCTGGAGGTGTCCGGCTGCTGTGAACGGGCCTTTACTTTTATCTGGGCCATGGTCGTGCGTCATTTATGTCGTGAGGGGCTGTCAGGAAATGCCGGTGCCGGGAGCAATTAACAGACTGGGGCGTGTGTTGTTTCGTGTGCTGGATGGGGGGTGTTGCGCTGGATATATGCTGCGCTGGGCGGGAATGCTGGATGGCGTGTTTGAGAGGCGGTGTTGTGGGGGCTGCGGCGGGGTCGTGAGAACTTAACAAAATTATAAAAAGAGGCTAATAAAAGTTATTGATCTCACAAAATGGATACTGTAGAATATTTAGGATTTACTGTTTTGTGATGCAGATCTCATTTTTTGAGAATGCAATGCAGAATGGTTCTGAACGATTTCCTGATTAATCCGCCAGCCCTGACGGTCTGGGGATAAGGGAAGCGCCGACGGCACAGCAGCATTGCTGCAGCCCGGCCGGGCAGCCGGCGACGCGCGATACCCAATTAGAGAGTTATTAAAAAATGGCAAAGAAAGTTTCTGCCTATATCAAGCTGCAGGTTGGCGCCGGTAATGCCAATCCAGCTCCACCAGTTGGTCCTGCCTTAGGTCAGCATGGTGTTAACATCATGGAGTTCTGCAAGGCCTTCAACGCCCACACTGCAAAGCTCGAGAAGGGTGCTCCAGTTCCAGTAGTAATTACTGTTTACGCTGACAAGTCCTTCACCTTCATCACCAAGACCCCACCAGCTTCCTTCTTAATCAAGAAGGCCTTAAACATCCAGACCGCTTCTCACAAGCCTGGTAAGGAAATCGCCGGTAAGATCACCATGGCCCAGTGCCTTGAGATCGCCAAGGTCAAGGAGCCTGACATGACTGGTGCAGATCTGGAAGCTTCTGCCCGTACTATCGCTGGCACTGCCCGTTCCATGGGTATTCAGGTCGAGGAGTAAGAGATGGCAAAGTTATCCAAGCGCATGAAGGAAATCCGTTCCATCATCGACCGCAACCGTGAGTACGACGTTAACGAGGGTTTTGAGACCTTAATCAAGACCGCCAAGGCCAAGTTTGTTGAGTCTGTTGACGTTGCCATTCAGCTGGGCATCGACCCAACCAAGTCCGACCAGAACATCCGTGGTGCTACTGTATTACCTAACGGTACCGGCCGCACTGTTCGCGTTGTAGTCTTCACCCAGGGCGAGAAGGCCGAGCAGGCCAAGGCTGCCGGTGCTGACTTCGTAGGTATGGATGAGCTGGCTCACGAGATCAAGCAGGGCAAGTCTGACTTTGACGTAGTTATCGCCTCTCCAGACGCCATGCGTGTTGTAGGCCAGTTAGGTCAGATCCTCGGTCCACGTGGTTTAATGCCTAACCCTAAGGTTGGCACCGTAACCCAGGACGTTGCTACCGCTGTTAAGAATGCCAAGTCCGGTCAGGTTCGTTACCGTAACGACAAGACTGGTGTTATCCAGGCTTCCATCGGCAAGGTCAACTTCACCCCAGCTCAGCTGACCGAGAACCTCAACGCTTTATTAAGCGCTATCGTCAAGGCCAAGCCAGCTACCTCCAAGGGTACCTTCATCAAGAAGGTTGCCATCTCCACTACTATGGGTGGCGGTATCACCGTTGACAAGAGCACCTTAAAGACCGATCGTTCCGGTTCTGCCAGCTAATTAAGCTGTAAGATGCTCAGGCCTGCTGCAGACTGTATCTGCAGTTGAGCCCGCCCCGACAGGGTACAGGTTTGCCCGACCTGTCGGGGCCAGAATTGTGCCTGGATACTGGCACTACAGTTTTTGGCCGGGAGCTTATCTCCCACCAAAGACCGCAGGGGGAAGTATCCTTAATCATCCTGCGCAGGCGGAAATTAGCTCTATGGGAATCTTCCTTTAGAATTGATATCCGGTAAATTCCCAGCAATGGGACTAACCGTCATGGTTTTGTCTGTCCGCTGGTGTTCTGAATACATCTTATTCAGGATGGAGCGGCCTTTCAGACTGTGACTTTCCAGGAGTCACTGCTAAAAATGGCTTTAAATCTCGAAGACAAGAAGCAGATTGTTGCTGATGTTAGCGAAGTTGCCAAGAAAGCATTATCAGCTGTTTGCGCTGATTCTTGTGGCATCCCAGTAGCCCAGATGACCAAGCTCCGCAAGGAAGCCCGTGAGAACAATGTTTACTTACACGTTGTTCGTAACACCCTCCTTGCCCGTGCCGTTGAAGGCACCGAGTTTGAGTGCATGAAGGACCAGTTCAAGGGCCCAACCTTAATCGGTTTATCTCTTGAGCACCCAGGTGCTGCTGCTCGCTTATTCAAGGATTTTGCCAAGCAGAACGACAAGTTCTCCATCAAGGCTCTGGCTTTCGAAGGCCAGCTGTACGATGGCAAGGACGTCGACGTATTAGCTTCCTTACCAACCTACGAGGAAGGTGTTGCTCAGTTAATGGCTACCATGAAGGAAGCCGCCGCTGGCAAGCTGGTACGTACTTTAGCTGCTTTAGGCGACAAGTTAGGCGCAGAGGGTGGCGCTGCCTGATATCACTGACAGCCAAGCTGCAGTATCAGTTCAGTCTGACCCACCTTAAGGGGCCATGCCCCAATGCTTTTTTGCGGTGTCACATCAGTTTCTGACACCAGTTTTACAGAATTTTTTAAAGGAAGTTTTAAAATGGCTTTATCCAAGGATGAAATCATTAATGCAATTGCTGAAATGAGCGTAATGGAAGTTGTTGAGCTCGTTAAGGCAATGGAAGAGAAGTTCGGTGTTTCCGCTGCTGCTGCCGTTGTTGCCGGTCCAGCTGCCGGTGGTGCTGCTGCCGCTGAGGAGAAGACCGAGTTCGACGTAACCTTAAAGGACGTTGGTGCCAACAAGATCGCCGTTATTAAGGCTGTTCGTGGCGCTACCGGCTTAGGCTTAAAGGAGGCCAAGGACCTCGTTGAGTCTGCCCCAGCCAAGATCAAGGAAGGCGTTTCCAAGGAAGACGCTGAGGCCCTCAAGAAGTCCTTCGAAGAGGCCGGCGCTACTGTTGTTATCGAGTAATAACAGCTGCTCTTCCGGTCCGGATGCATCGATCCGGGCCTGCGGATTTTAATCCGCCGTATTTAAGCCCGAGCTCTCATTTTATGAGGCTCGGGTTCGGTGCCTTAAAATAAAGATGATGCAACAACTGCCATGACAGTTTAGACATCAGCACTCATCTGGACAGTGCCAGGGTCAGCTCTGACCTGATTAAGCAGAGAGCTCATCTATATCTCATGCAATGTCCTGCAGGCCATACGGCCACTTCTATCTTTTACCACTTAAACTGAATTTCAATCTGTAAAGAACTGCAGATATCCTTGAGAACCTCCCCGGTCTCTAGGGCGGCCTGACGAGGCAGCAAGTCTGGAGTTTAACGGTTTCAACCAGTCGGTCCCCGGTCTTCTTAAGACGGTTCCATGCCTGAAGACCAGCATTAATCTACAGCCAGAGGCTCAGTTCGCAGCTGCATCACGCACCTGTGGGCAGTACTGTCCCATGAGACGGTCAGAGATCTGTGTTCATCGCCGCACAGCATGCTGTGCACATCACCCCCCCAGACTGCGCCACAGGGCCGGTTTATGTCCGCTTCATATGTCAGCTGCCATGCTGTCTGTATCCGACGTACAGGTGCATGTGAAAGCCAGGGTGATGCAGGTAGATTCTCCTTATTATCATATCCGCCCATCTTTAACAGGGTCTTAGTATCCTGGGATTGCCGGTGCGTATGAGAAAGGTAATTCAGATTTCAAGTCAGCAGATTATAAGGCGGCCGCTTATGCGGCTGTCGGTGTAACTGCAGATAGAGAAAAGACATGCTGGGCAAGATGCCTTTTTGCAGCAGATGCATATAAAGCAGATGATGCCTGACAGTAAAACTGATTTTTATGCAGTTTAAAGCCATCTGAGATGGTAATGCGCCGGACAGCGGCGTTTGTGATTATGTGGTGCCCTCAGGGCAGAACCTAATACATTCAGCTGACTGTTTCGATTAGCTACGCGTCCGGTTCCCCGTACAGGCTGAGCCTGCGGACACTTATGGTGTCGGCAGGGGTATGGCCTTATCTGTTCGGGTCCTGGTTTGCCAGGACAGCCGGACGGCAGCAGGCGGGGCCAGTGGCAGTACCGGCCCGCCAACCGCGACAAAGATCAACCTGAGGATCCCCATTCCATGGTCTACTCGTATACTGAGCAAAAGCGTATCCGTAAGGATTTTGGTAAGAGAGTCAAGGTGCTCGACACTCCATACCTTCTTGCCGTTCAGCTTGATTCCTTTAAACAATTCATCAGCTCTGATCCACTTAACGAAAATGGTTTAGTGGCTGCTTTTAAGAGTGTTTTCCCAATCAAGTCCTACTCGGGAAATGCCGAGCTCTGCTACAACAGCTTCAAGTTAGGTACACCTAAGTTCAACGTGCAGGAATGCATGATTCGTGGTAATACCTACTCCGCTCCTCTCAGAGTCAATCTGTCTCTGATCCGCTACGAGAAGGATGCTCCTAAGACTGTCAAGGAGAAGTTCGACCAGGAAGTCTACATGGGCGAAATCCCATTAATGACTGATAACGGTACCTTCATCATTAATGGTACCGAGCGTGTAGTTGTATCTCAGCTGCACCGTTCCCCAGGTGTCTTCTTTGACAACGACAAGGGTAAAACTCATCCGGGCCGCGTACTGTTCTCAGCCCGTATCATCCCTTACCGTGGTTCATGGCTGGACTTCGAGTTCGATCACCGCGACAACCTCTTTGTACGTATCGACCGTCGCCGTAAGCTGCCTGCTACTGTGTTACTGCGTGCTCTTGGTTATAACACCGAGCAGATTCTGGAAATGTTCTTTGATACCGTTGCCATTGAAATCAAGAATGGCAAGCTGTACATGGAACTGGTTCCGGAAAGACTGCGTGGTGAGACTGCCTCCTTTGAGATCCGTCTTGAGGACAAGGTTCTGGTTGAGTCCGGCAAGAAGATTACTGCCCGTCACATCCGTGAGCTCAACAAGGCCGGTGTCAAGTTCATCGAGATTCCAGCCGAGTATCTGATCGGCAAGATCCTGGCCCGTGACTACATGGACAAGGACGGCAAGGTTGTTCTGGGTGCCAACACCGAAATTACTCAGGACAAGCTGCCTCAGCTGGCCTCACTTGGTCTCAAGCAGTTTGAAATCCTCTTCACCTCTCAGGTTGATGAAGGCGCCTTCATTGCTGATACCCTGCGTGGCGATGCTACCCGCGATCTGACCTCTGATGAGGACGATCGTATGGCCGCTCTCTTTGAAATCTACAAGATGATGCGTCCAGGTGAGCCACCAACCAGCGAAGCTGCCGAAAGCCTGTTCAACGGTCTGTTCTTTGACGAGGTCCGCTATGACCTGTCTTCCGTAGGCCGTATGAAGTTTGACTCCCGCTTTGTCGAGTCAGGTCGTGTCAAGAGCGCCCTGGAGCGTGCCTTTGCTGATGAGAACTTTGCTCTCAACAGCGAGGAGAGCGGTGTCTACGTAGTCAATGACAATGTTTACATTGCCTACCCTAAGCTGATTTCCGTAATCCGCAACAACCTCGATCAGGCTGATGCTCAGTGCATTCCTAATGTCACTCCTGAGCGCAGCGCTGACAAGCTGCTCGATTTCCTCGACGGTCTGCTCTACAAGGCCAATCCTGACCCAATGGTCAAGGCCGCTGACCGCTTCGTATTCAAGAATGTACACATTGCTGTCAAGGGCAAGGATGCCATCGATCTCGATCGCTGCGTAATCCTCCCTCTGCAGCGCCTGCAGGGCCGCACCACCAATGTTGCCCAGCTGTCAGGCCAGGTTACTACCGGCAAGGGCACCAAGCTGGTTCTGGAGAAGCTTCAGGACGATCTGTATCGCGGTACTCTGTCCCACAACGACATCATCAAGGTCATGCGTTACCTGGTACGTATCCGTAACGGTAAAGAGACCATTGACGATATCGACCACCTGGGCAACCGTCGTATCCGCAGCGTTGGTGAAATGGCTGAAAACCAGTTCCGTATCGGTCTGGTACGTGTTGAGCGCGCCGTTAAGGAGCGTCTGTCTCTGGGCGACCTCGACAGCATTTCTCCACAGGATCTGATCAACGCCAAGCCAATTTCCGCTGCCATCAAGGAGTTCTTCGGTTCTTCTCAGTTATCTCAGTTCATGGATCAGAACAATCCATTATCTGAGGTTACCCACAAGCGCCGTATCTCCGCCCTTGGTCCTGGCGGTCTGACCCGTGAGCGTGCCGGCTTCGAAGTTCGAGACGTACACCCAACTCACTACGGTCGTTTATGTCCAATTGAGACTCCAGAAGGTCCAAACATCGGTCTGATTAACTCTCTGGCTGTGTTTGCCCGCTGCAACGACTATGGCTTCCTTGAGACCCCATACCGTCGTGTAAACAACAACCACGTATCTGAGGACTTTGAGTACCTCTCAGCTATCGATGAGGGTCAGTACGTTATCGCTCAGGCCAATACCGATCTCGACGAGAATGGCAACATCATCGACGAGTACGTACAGTGCCGTTACAAGGGCGAGTCCACAGTACGTCGCGCCAGCGATGTTCAGTTCATGGACGTATCTCCTCAGCAGGTTATTTCCGTAGCTGCTGCTCTGATTCCGTTCCTTGAGCACGACGACGCTAACCGTGCTCTGATGGGTGCCAACATGCAGCGTCAGGCCGTACCTACAGTGCGTTCTGAAAAGCCTTTCGTTGGTACCGGTATGGAGCGTGCCGTAGCCGTAGACTCCGGTGTAGCCATTATTGCCCGTCGTGGCGGTACCATTGAGCACGTTGACGGTAACCGTATCGTAGTACGTGTCAATGAGGATGAGGTTCAGGGCGTAGCCGATCCAGGTGTAGATATCTACAACCTGATCAAGTACACCCGTTCCAACCAGAACACCTGTATTAACCAGCGTCCATGCGTAAGCATTAATGAGCGCGTACAGGCCGGTGACGTACTGGCTGACGGCAGCTCCACCGATCTTGGTGAGCTGGCATTAGGTCAGAACCTGCGTATCGCCTTCATGCCATGGAACGGCTATAACTACGAAGACTCCATCCTGGTTTCTGAGCGTGTAGCTGCCAAGGATCGTCTGACTACCATTCACATTCAGGAAATTTCCTGTATTGCCCGTGATACCAAGCTCGGTCCTGAGGAAATCACTGCTGATATCCCTAACGTAGGTGAGGCAGCCTTATCCAAGCTCGACGAGAGCGGTATCGTTTATGTCGGTGCCGAGGTTGTAGGCGGTGACATTCTGGTAGGTAAGGTAACCCCTAAGGGTGAGACCCAGCTGACCCCTGAAGAGAAGCTGCTGCGCGCCATTTTCGGTGAGAAGGCTTCCGAGGTTAAGGACAGCTCCACCCGCGTACCTAACGGTGTATCCGGTACTGTAGTTGACGTTCAGGTATTCACCCGTGAAGGTGTTGAGAAGGATGCCCGTGCCCGCGAAATCGAAGAGATGCAGCTGGCAAAGGCCCGTAAGGATCTGGACGAAGAGTTTGCCTATCTGACCGAAGGTCTGTTAGGTCAGGCCCGTAACATTCTGGTCAAGAACGGTTATACCCGTGCTCAGGTAGACAAGCTTACCGATGCTGATATCTTCAGCCAGAAGGTTGATGATGATCAGGCCAGCCGCTGGCTTGAAGACATTGCCAACCGTCTTGAGGAATACCGTGCCGAGTACAAGGAGAAGTTCAGCGTAATCCGTCACAAGTTAACCGACGGTGATGAGCTCACTCCAGGCGTTCTGAAGATCGTCAAGGTATACCTTGCTGTTAAGCGCCGCATCCAGCCTGGTGACAAGATGGCCGGTCGTCACGGTAACAAGGGTGTTATCTCCAAGATCTGCCCTATTGAGGACATGCCATTTGACGAGAACGGTATGCCAGTAGATATCGTGCTCAACCCTCTGGGCGTGCCTTCACGTATGAACATCGGTCAGGTGCTTGAGGTTCACCTTGGTCTTGCTGCCAAGGGTATAGGTCAGCTCATCGACAGGATGATCGTTGAGAACCGTGCCATGGAAGAGCTGCGTGCCACCTTACAGAAGATCTACGATCTGGGTGACACCTCTCAGAAGGTGGACATTTCTTCCATGTCTGATGACGAAGTAAATGTACTGGCTGAGAACCTGCGTGACGGTATGACCGTTGCCACCCCTGTATTCGACGGCGCCTCTGAAGAGTCCATCAAGGAGCTCCTTGAGCTGGCAGGCCTGCCTAAGTCCGGTCAGATGACTCTGTTTGACGGTACTACCGGCCGTGCTTTCGAGCGTAAGGTAACTGTTGGTTACATGTACATGCTCAAGCTCAACCACCTCGTGGATGACAAGATGCACGCACGTTCTACCGGTTCTTACTCTCTGGTTACCCAGCAGCCACTGGGTGGTAAGGCTCAGTTCGGTGGTCAGCGCTTCGGTGAAATGGAAGTGTGGGCCCTTGAGGCTTACGGTGCTGCCTATACTCTGCGTGAGATGCTGACCGTCAAGTCAGACGACGTAAACGGCAGAACCAAGATGTACAAGAACATCGTCGACGGCGCATATAAGATGGAGGCCAGCATCCCTGAGTCCTTCAACGTATTACTGCGTGAAATCCGCTCACTAGGCATTAACATTGACCTGGTTCGCAAAGACTAATTGCCGCGCTTCCCTGTAAGTATTCAGGGAAGTTTCCGGGCAGTCATGACATGGTTGTGGCTGCCCTGGCAGAGGCTGACCTCTGCAACATCATGCTCATGTCAGAGCCCGGATTAAGATCCGCCCTATTGCAGCATGCTGTCAGCCTCCGATCATCACTTCGCAGGAGAAACTGTTGTGAGTATCCAAGAAAACGGTCAGGATGAGGTCCTGTTAGAGGGCCTTAATACCCAGGCAGAGGCCGCTAAGAAGGACGACGATTTTGCCATTGACCTCGAGATTTCCGAATCCCTGGGCAGACTGGCAAACCGCAGCAACAACGCCCTCAAGCAGAAGCTTGAGGATTTTGACGCGATCAAGATTGGTCTGGCATCGCCAGAGATGATCCGTGCCTGGTCTTATGGTGAGGTTAAGAAGCCTGAGACCATCAACTACCGTACCTTTAAGCCTGAGCGCGATGGCCTGTTCTGTGCCAAGATCTTCGGCCCTAACAAGGATTACGAGTGTCTGTGCGGCAAGTACAAGCGTTTAAAGCACCGTGGCACCATCTGTGACAAGTGTGGTGTAGAAGTAACTCAGGCCAAGGTACGCCGTGAGCGTATGGGTCACATTGAGCTTGCCTCCCCAGTTGCCCATATCTGGTTCTTAAAGTCACTGCCATCCCGTATCGGTCTGATTCTCGATATGAAGCTGCGCGATATTGAAAGCGTACTTTACTTCGAGAGCTATGTTGTTACCGATCCAGGCATGACCGATCTGGCAACCCGCCAGCTGTTAACCGAAGAAGAGTACATGAATGCTCTTGAGATCTACGGTGATGAGTTCAGCGCCAAGATGGGTGCTGAGGCCATTCTCGAGATCCTGCAGCAGATGGACCTCAATCAGGAAATCTCTGATCTCCGTGAGGCCCTCGAGCACACCTCTTCTGAGTCCAGCCGTAAGAAGTTCGCCAAGCGCTTAAAGCTCATGGAGGCTTTCGTACACTCAGGCAACAAGCCAGAGTGGATGATCCTCACTGTGCTGCCAGTGCTGCCACCAGATCTTCGTCCGCTGGTTCCACTTGATGGTGGCCGTTTTGCCACCTCCGATCTCAACGACTTATACCGTCGTGTGATCAACCGTAACAACCGCTTAAAGCGTCTGCTTGACCTGGTTGCCCCTGAAATCATCGTACGCAACGAAAAGCGTATGCTTCAGGAATCTGTTGACGCCTTAATGGATAACGGCCGTCGCGGTCGTGCCATTGCCGGCTCCAACAAGCGCCCATTAAAGTCACTGGCTGACATGATTAAGGGTAAGCAGGGCCGCTTCCGTCAGAACCTGCTCGGTAAGCGTGTTGACTACTCAGGTCGTTCTGTAATTACCTGTGGTCCTAACCTGCGCCTGCACCAGTGCGGTCTTCCTAAGAAGATGGCTCTGGAGCTGTTCAAGCCATTCATCTACGGCCGTCTGGAGATCCGTGGTCACGCTGCCACCATCAAGGCTGCCAAGAAGATGGTAGAGCGTGAGGACGCAATCGTATGGGATGTACTCGACGAGGTTATCCGCGAGCATCCAGTACTGTTAAACCGTGCTCCTACCCTGCACCGTCTGGGTATTCAGGCTTTCGAACCGATTCTTATCGAAGGTAAGGCCATCCGTCTGCACCCTCTGGTATGTCCAGCCTTTAACGCTGACTTCGACGGTGACCAGATGGCTGTGCACATTCCGTTAACTCTCGAGGCTCAGCTTGAAGCCCGTGCGTTAATGATGTCCACAAACAACATTCTGTCTCCTGCTTCAGGTGATCCTATTATCGTTCCTGCACAGGACGTGGTTCTGGGTCTGTACTACATGACCAAGTCCCGTGTCGGTGCACGTGGCGAGGGTATGATCCTCTCTGATGCCTATGAGGCTGAGCGCGTTTATAAGGCCGGTATCGCTGATATGCAGGCCCGTGTAGCCTGCCGCATCAACTTCAGCATCAAGAACCCTGAGACCGGCGAGCTTGAGGATCGCAATGAGCTGCGTCTGACCACTATCGGCCGTGCCATTCTGTCCTTAATCCTGCCACGCGGTATGTCCTACGACTACATCGATCCTCCGGTAGAGGGCGTATCTCAGGAGAACATGCGTGAGATCTTAAGCCACGAAGACTGGTTTACCCGCGTATCCAACCAGCCACTGGGCAAGAAGCGTATTGCCGGTCTGTTAAACACCTGCTACCGTCTGCTCGGCCTTAAGGATACCGTCATGTTCGCTGACCGCGTCATGTACACCGGCTTCCGCAACGCTGCTATCTCCGGCTCCTCCGTATGTGTGGACGACATGCTCATTCCTAAGGAGAAGCAGACCATTATCGCCGCTGCCCAGAAGGAAGTTCTTTCCATTCAGCAGCAGTTCGACAACGGTCAGATTACTCAGGGCGAGCGTTACAACAAGGTTATCGATATCTGGTCCAACGCCAACGACAAGGTCATGAAGGCCATGATGGCCAACCTGTCCGTTGAGAACGCCACCAATATCCTGGGTCAGGAAGAGAAGCAGGCTTCCTTCAACTCCATCTACATGATGGCTGACTCCGGTGCCCGTGGTTCACCAGCTCAGATTCGTCAGCTGGCCGGTATGCGTGGTCTGATGGCTACTCCAGACGGTTCCATTATTGAAACCCCGATTATCGCCAACTTCCGTGAAGGTCTGAACGTACAGCAGTACTTCATTTCCACCCACGGTGCCCGTAAGGGTCTTGCTGATACCGCTCTGAAGACCGCTAACTCCGGTTACCTGACCCGCCGTCTGGTTGACGTGGCTCAGGATCTGGTTATTACCGAGGACGATTGCGGTACTACCGAGGGTCTGGAGATTACTCCACATGTATCCGGTGGTGACGTTATTGAGAACCTGCGTGATCGCGTTCTGGGCCGTACCCTGGCCGATGACGTGCTCAAGCCAGGCTCCAAGGAAGTCCTGCTGCCAGCCGGCACTCTGCTTGATGAGAAGTGCTGCTCCCTGCTTGAGGATTACAAGATTGAGCGCGTAAAGGTTCGCTCACCTATCACCTGTAATACCAAGTACGGTGTCTGTGCCCGCTGCTACGGCCGTGATCTTGCCCGTGGTCATATCGTCAACGCCGGTGAGGCCGTTGGTGTTATCGCCGCCCAGTCCATCGGTGAGCCAGGTACTCAGCTGACCATGCGTACCTTCCACATCGGTGGTGCTGCATCACGTGCTGTTGCCGAGTCCGGTGCTACTGTAAAGAATTCAGGTACTATCCGTATCCTTAATTCCAAGACCGTAACCAATACCGATGGCAAGGAAGTAGTAACTTCCCGTCAGTCCGAGCTGCTGGTTATGGATGAGAACGGTGCTTCCAAGGAAAGCCACAAGATCCCATACGGCGCTATCTTTGAGATCAAGGATGGCGACGAGGTCAAGGCCGGCACTGTTGTTGCCCGCTGGGATCCGCACACCCACCCAATTATTTCTGAAGTGCACGGCCGCCTGAAGTTCATCGACATTATCGAGGGTATTACCGTTGATAAGAAGGAAGATGAGGCTCTGGGTATTTCCTCTATCGAGGTCCGTGAAATTGCCGCCCGTCCATCTCAGGGTAAGGACAAGCGTCCAGCCGTTAAGATTGTTGACTCCGACGGCAATGATGTAATGATCCCAGGTACTACCGTACCTGCTCAGTACATGCTTCAGGGTAAGGCCATTGTTCAGCTGATGGACGGTGCCGAGGTTAACATCGGTGACATTATTGCCCGTATTCCTCAGCAGGCCGGTGGTACCAAGGATATTACCGGTGGTCTGCCACGTGTTGCTGACCTGTTCGAAGCCCGCTCTCCTAAGGAGCCTGCCATTCTGGCTGAGATTTCCGGTACCATTTCCTTCGGCCGTGAGACCAAGTCCAAGCGTCGTCTCATCATTACTCCGGAGCCAGGTACTGTAAATGAGATTGGACAGCCACTGGCCCAGTACGAGGAGATGATCAACCTCAACCGCAACCTCAACGTATTCGAGGGTGAAAAGGTTCAGAAGGGTGAAATGATCGCCGAAGGCCCAGAGTCACCACACGACATCTTACGTCTGCGTGGTGTTAACGCTGTTGCCAACTACATCGTTAACGAGGTTCAGGACGTTTACCGTCTGCAGGGTGTAAAGATTAACGATAAGCACATTGAAGTTATCGTTCGTCAGATGCTCCGCAAGTGTGAGGTTCTGGATCCGGGTGACTCCACCGAGTTCATCAAGGATGAGCAGGCTGAAGTTGCCTACGTACGTACCGTCAACGAGCGTCTGCGTGCCGAGGGCAAGCGTGAAGTTCTCTACCGTCACGTCCTCATGGGTCTGACCAAGGCTTCCCTGTCCACCGAGTCCTTCATCTCTGCCGCTTCCTTCCAGGAAACCACCCGCGTGCTGACCGAGGCTTCCGTAGCCGGTAAGGTTGACGAGCTGCGTGGTCTCAAGGAGAACGTAATTGTAGGTCGACTCATTCCTGCAGGTACCGGCTTCAAGTACCACCAGCAGCGTCGTGAGGAGATTGCCCGCTCCCGTCTCAAGAGCGAGGTCTTTGACAACAACGTTTCCAATGATGAGGTTGAAAAGCAGATTGGTGAGGCTCTGGACAGCCTGAATTATGCTACTGCCCTGAACACCGCCAATACTGACAGCATCTAACTGACAGCACTCTTTCCTGCAGGCAGCACCTGGCAACCCGGACATTGCGGTCCGGCTGTTACGGCGCTGCCTCAGGAGCCCACAGGGCCCCGGAGCCCAAGCCCGGCCAAAGCCGGTGGCACGTCAGGCAACAGCCTGACAGCCCCGGCCTTGCCGGCCACGCAAGCTCAGGGATTTGCTAAGATGACCATGGTTCCATCACGGATCCATGGTCATTTTTTTTGATAAAGGCCTGAACCATGACCCAGCCACTATCCTTTATTATCAACGCGCCCTGCACCTGCATCGAGGCCCACACAGCCCTGCAGCGCCTCATTGAAGAGGCCCTGCCCCAGGACCAGCCGCGCACCCTGATTTTCATGGGCGCTGCCGCCCCGATGGCCTCACCACAGCCCTCCTCCCAGATCACCCAAGCAGCCACCGCAGCTGCCTCAGCTGCGCCAGCCGATCCGGCCGCCGCTCCAGACAGCCAGGCCGTCGCGCCTGCAGCGGCAGCACAGCTGGACGCTCTGGCTGCTGGCTACCAGCAGCTTGCTGCCCGACGTGGCACCACCTTGCTGGTTTGCGGACGGGCAGCACGCGAGTATGGCCTCGATGAAACCACAGTAGCGCCAGGCATCAGCCTTACAGGCTATATGGAGCTGCTGGCCCTTATGAACAGCAAGGAGCACAAGGTAATCGTATGGTAAATCTCACCGTCGTCTTTGAAAGCCTGACCACAACTCAGACCGCCCCCAGCGAGCTATTGCTCAACAAACACGAGCAGTCCGATGGGCAGGCTCTGTCCCGCACCGAGCTTATCAACAGCTTTGAGCATGGGCTGCAGCTGCTGCTCAACGCCGCCGACCTGGACCTCGAGGTCAGGGCGATTATGTTCGTTGATGCATGCGCCCTGACCAGTGCACATCATGCACAGGCCGCCGCCACAACAACCGCCAGCGGCACCAGCGCCGCCGCCACAACAACCGCCTGCGGCACCAGCACCGTCAGCACCAGCTCACTGA
This sequence comes from Anaerobiospirillum sp. NML120511, assembly GCF_023050955.1. Classification (NCBI taxonomy): domain Bacteria; kingdom Pseudomonadati; phylum Pseudomonadota; class Gammaproteobacteria; order Aeromonadales; family Succinivibrionaceae; genus Anaerobiospirillum; species Anaerobiospirillum sp. NML120511. The sequence continues at coordinate 48,122 of NZ_JALKIK010000023.1, read as the reverse complement.
CCCGTCATCTGAGCGAACTAATGGGGGAAGAGCTCATCAGAAAAATGGGCCAGCTTGATCTGTATGACATACCTTGCATGGTGCTGGACATATCAGCCGGTGACGCCTGCCAGTCTCAGTCTGGTTTCCCAGGCATTGCAGGGGGCAGCTCCGATGAGTGCACAGTTGCAGAAAGCAACACCGCAGAATGCTGCACTGCACAGTGCAGCGCCGATGCAGCCCGTGCTGCAAGCGAGATAAATGCAGCCAGCGCAGTAAGCGCGCTCATGCCATACTTCAAGGTAGAGGGGGCCGATCAGGTACGAGCTGTCATGGCTGACAGCCGACACATTATTACCGTGTAAAGCGGTGCCGAACGGTTCTAAATAAAACACTTTATAAAGTACTTTTAGAGAGCGCTTTGCGCAGTACCAGCGTGCAACTGCATGAGTTGTCAGCGCAGGCTCAGCAGAAACAGAGCTGCGGCACTTACCAGCGCATAGCAGGTGCGGCAGCTGCTGGCAGAGGATAGCAGTGGATGTTCCTGCAACGTGAGGTTGCTCAGTAGGTGGAGTAGTGGGAGTTCAGAAAGTGCAGCTTTTTAAGAAAATGGTGGAAAAACGTGCATTTTTGAGGGAAATTGGGCGTTTTTTGAAGAAAATGGCGAGTTTTGAGCAGTTTGGGCTTAGTTGAGTTGAGCTGTAGTTACTGAGGGCCTGGCAAGTTTACAGTGCGGTCAGGTGCGAGCGGTAACCAGTTTGAGAGGGCGGTCTGGCCGGGTGGAGATGGCCATTTTGAAATGCGGCCGGGGCTGGTGGGTGGACCAGTTTGAAGTGCAGCCGTGGCTGGTGGGTGGACCTGTTTGAAGTGCGGCCGTGGCTGGTGGGTTGACCAGCTTGAAGTGCAGCCGGGGCTGGCTGGGTGGACCAGTTTGAAGTGCGGCCGGGGCTGGAGGGTGGACCTGCTTGAAGTGCGGCCGTGGTTTGTGGGTCGACCAGTTTGAAATGCGGTAGGGTCGGTGGTCTAGTTTTGGGGACGAAAAAAGAGGGGCCGAAGCCCCTCTGTTAAATAGTTTCTTCTACTTTAAGTACTGTTTTAGGCACCAATCTGCCATGGGATTGCATTGTATACCAGTACGGCCAGGATGCCGCCTACGTATGGAGCAAGGAATGGAACCATGGCATAACGGAAATTGGAGTCGCCCTTGCCCTTGATTGGCATGACAAAGTGAGCCAGACGTGGGCCCATGTCACGGGCAGGGTTAATGGCGTAACCGGTCAGACCGCCCAGGGACATACCGATGGACACGATGATACCGAATACGAAGATCTTATCCAGACCGGTAGCAATGCCATCAACCTGAGCAATACCGAGAATGGCGAATACCAGAACGAAGGTACCGATAATCTCGGACATGGAGTTACGGAAGTAGTTAGGAATGGATGGGGCGGTGCAGAAGACGCCCAGCTTGGTCTTGGCGTCTTCCTCGGCATCCAGGTGGTCCTTGAACAGAGTGTGGGTGAGCACACCACCGAGGAAACCACCGGCCATCTGAGCTACAAAGTAGCCTGGAACCATTTCCCATGGGAAGGTGCCATTGACAGCCAGAGCTACGGTCAGGGCCGGATTGAAGTGAGCACCTGAGGCAGCACCGAAGATGTAGGCCGGAATCATAACGGCCAGACCCCATGCGATGGTGATAACTACTACACCGCCGCCATTCATGTTGGATTTCTTAAGGATAACGTTGGCTACTACACCGGTACCAAGGAGGATCAGAAGGGCAGTGCCTACAAATTCGCCAATATATGGAAGCATAGTTTATTCCTCATCTTTTGCCCAGCCGTGAGAGTAGGTTAAGGCCTTGTTCCAGCCTTTGATGCGCTTGGCGCGATCATCTTCGCTGATGGATGGCTCAAATACCTTGTCGATAGCCCAGTTCTGGATAACGTCTTCCTTGGAAGCCCAGTAGCCTACAGCAAGACCGGCCAGATAGGCAGCACCCATGGCAGTGGTCTCTACACACTTAGGACGTAATACCGGAGCTGAGATGATGTCAGACTGAATCTGCATTAACAGATTGTTGGCAGAGGCACCGCCGTCAACCTTCAGAGAATGCAGATCAATGTTGGAATCGGCCTTCATGGCAGTGATAACATCATTGGTCTGGTAGGCAAGAGACTCGAGGGTGGCACGGATGATATGGGACTTGTTCACGCCACGGGTAATACCGACGATGGTGCCACGGGCATACTGATCCCAGTGTGGGGCACCCAGACCGGTAAAGGCAGGTACTACGTAGCAGCCATTGGTGTCCTTAACCTTGGAGGCCATGTACTCGGAGTCAATGGAGGAATCGATAAGACGCATCTCGTCACGCAGCCACTGAATGGCGGCACCGGCAACGAAGATGGAGCCTTCGAGGGCATAGTTGACCTTGCCGTCAATGCCCCAGGCAATGGTGGTAACCAGACCGTTCTTGGAGAATACTGGCTTTTCACCGGTGTTCATGAGCAGGAAGCAGCCGGTACCGTAGGTGTTCTTGGCCTCACCTGCGTTAAAGCAGGTCTGACCGAATAAAGCGGCCTGCTGGTCACCGGCAGCACCGGCGATCTTGACCTCGCCACCGAAGTAGTCGGTGGTGCCGTATACGCAGCTTGATGGCTTAACCTCAGGGAGCATGCAGCGAGGAATGCCCAGCTCCTTTAAGATCTCTTCATCCCAGCACAGATCCTGGATGTTGAAGAGCATGGTACGGGAGGCGTTGGAGTAGTCGGTTACGTGAACCTTACCCTTGGTCAGCTTCCAGATAAGCCAGGTATCAACAGTACCAAAGAGCAGCTCGCCCTTTTCAGCACGCTCACGGGCACCCTCTACATTATCGAGGATCCACTTGATCTTGGTACCGGAGAAGTAGGCATCGATAACAAGACCGGTCTTCTCACGGAACTTGTCGGTAAGTCCCTTCTCTTTCAGGGAGTCACAGTAGGAGGAGGTACGGCGGCACTGCCAGACGATGGCGTTGTAGACAGGTTCGCCGGTGTTCTTGTCCCATACAATGGCGGTTTCACGCTGGTTGGTAATACCGATGGCAGCGATATCTTCAGCCTTGGCGGAAATCTTGTTTAAGGCTTCAACAGCTACACCCAGCTGAGAGGCCCAGATTTCGTCGGCATCGTGCTCAACCCAACCTGGTTTTGGAAAGTACTGAGTGAAGGCACGCTGTGCTACTGAGCACACTTCGCCCTTCTGGTTGAATAAAATGCAGCGGTTGCTGGTGGTGCCTGCATCTAACGCCATTACATACTTGGCCATAGTAATTCCTCAATAGTTAAACAATCCAAAAACATGTGTTACATCAGGACAGGTGCTCAGACGGGACTAGCCCTTTGTCCTCCACGAACACAGGGGCGCTACAGAAAAAACATTAGTACTTAAAGTAGCAAGGACATTCTCACCTCTATGGTGAGTATGGTAACCGCAGCACCAGACCTGTAGCCTGAGATGTGGTTACTCATGCTCCTGCAGCTGTGTACAGGAGACTGGTGCAGCACCTTTAAGGCATCCTCATCCTCAGGTGCATGCAAAATGGTTGCGGCCAAACGGCAGGTGTTTAAGGGCCGTTTAACCCGGACAGTGATCATGAGCCGTACTGCATGGCTGCAGAGCCCCTCTGATCCGCTATTACTGTCCTGGCCGCAGGCTGCTTATCAGTGTCAGCCTGAATATCTGTACGCGGGCCCCCTTTTTCAGCGTGTGATCCGGGGCCTTGTTAATTGTTACGGCTGCTCATCAGTGGCAGCCTGAATATCTGTAAGGTGGCCCCTTTTACAGCATGTGACCCGGGGCCTTGTTAGTTGCTATGGCTGCTCTGTGCGCCACAGGTGCGGAATAAAAACCAGCATCCGCACTCATCATGTTTATGACATATCCTCTTGTTATTGCAGTGTGCCCGGGCATAGCCATGTGCTCACTGCAATAACAAAAAGACACATCTTTGAGCCAAATAGCTCCTCAAAACTCGAAAAACCATCAAAAACAGGAAAAGATCCTGAAAACCGCCACAAAGGTCTTAAAACTCCTCAAAAAGGAAAACAGCTCAAAACGCCTCAAAGCTCCCTGTTGACGGTGCTGCAGGCTGCAAACTCTACTTTACGCCTGGGGCATGGCAGTGCTGGCGCTGCTGGCGCCGGAGCTGCTGCCCGCAGGGCTGGTGCAGCCAGGGGCTGCATAGCCGTGGGACCTTCTGATGGTTTACCTGCAGAGCCCCGGGACTGTAGCGTGCATCCCGGGGAACGTGGTGTAAAACCACCTGGGTTAATGATTTATTCGGATTGCTTACTTGTTCTGCTCAGCATTCTCGGCAGCGGCTTCAGCAGCAACCTGAGCCTTCTGGGACTTCTCACTGAAAGAGGTGATGAGAAGCAGCAGGACAGAGATTAAAGAGCCACCAATTAAGATACCGAAACCGGCATCCCAGCCAAAGTGCTCAACAGTCCAGCCCATCAGAGCAGATGCGGCTACGGAACCACCGAGGTAGCCGAACAGACCGGTGAAGCCTGCAGCGGTACCGGCAGCCTTCTTGTGAGAAATCTCAAGGGCGTGCAGACCGATCAGCATAACTGGACCGTAGATTAAGAAGCCGATGGTAATCATGCACAGCATGTCAATGCCAGGATTGCCAGCTGGATTGAGATAGAACAGAGCTGTTGCTGCAGTTACCAGACCCATGAAGACAACACCGGTAATGGCGCGGTTGCCCTTGAATACCTTGTCAGATACCCAGCCGCAGAACAGGGTGCCTGGAATACCGGCATACTCGTAGAAGAAGTAGGCCCAGGAAGAGGTGTCGAGGGTCATGTGCTTTACTTCACGCAGGTAGGCAGGGGACCAGTCAAGAACACCGTAGCGCAGCAGGTAAACGAATACGTTGGCAAAAGCGATCATCCACAGGGCCTTGTTAGGGAAAACATAGGTCATGAAGATCTGCTTGGCAGTCAGCTCCTGCTCGTTCTTTTCAGAGTAGTCGGCAGGGTAATCGTTCTTGTATTCCTCAATTGGTGGCAGACCACATGACTGAGGGGTGTCACGCATGGTTATGTAGGCAAATACGGCCACAATGAAAGTACCGATAGCCGGCATGTAGAAAGCACTGTGCCAGTCGCTGAAGAGGTACATGCCCCAGAGGAACAGCAGAGGTGGCAGACCGCCGCCAATGTTATGAGCACAGTTCCATACGGATACAATGCCGCCACGCTCCCTGTGGGACCACCAGTGAACCATGGTTCGGCCGCATGGAGGCCAGCCCATACCCTGGAACCAGCCGCACAGGAACAGCAGTACGAACATTACTGTGATAGAAGAGGTAGCCCATGGAACCAGTCCCATCAGCAGCATGATGCCACCTGACAGAATCAGACCCAGTGGTAAGAAAACACGAGGGTTTGATCGGTCAGAGAAAGATCCGGAAATAAACTTGGAAAAGCCGTATGCAATGGAAATTGCTGACAGAGCGAAGCCTAAATCGGCTTTTGTAAATCCCTCTTCCTGAAGGTAAGGAATGGCCAGTGCGAAATTTTTTCGTACAAGATAATAGGCTGCATAACCGACAAATATGCCGATGAAGATCTGCCAGCGTAATCTTTTGTACAGTGGATCGATCTGATCAGCAGGCAGTCGCTCTATGTGCGGTGCCGGCTTTAAAAATGAGATCATTCAATTACTCCTTGCACCCCTGTAACTTTAAAAAAGTAGAAGAATAAGGCGTTTCTGACTTGAGCTCACTCAACAGTGCCGGTCAAGATTTTGATGGAATAGCCATTAATTTCGACCTTTAACCGGCCTGGAACAATTGTTTTGTTACGAACATGATTTCGTAATTTTATAACTGCCGGGTCAGGCAGTTGTAATCCCAGGCGTCTTACACGCATCAGATAACGGGTGCATATCAACAACAAGAAACAGCCAACAACCCCATAAACTGGAGTAATTCAGGCACTCAGATAAGAGGTGAGCTGACAGGGGAACAGGAAAAACAAACTCCTGAAAGTCATCTTCTTATTCAGGTCAGTCGTACGGCGCCATGGCGCTGACAACTGCTCTGCCTGAGGCCAGATTGCGGTCTGGCTTAACCACAATTCAGTCAACGTGCTCAGCAAACAAAATGCACGTGAAGCAACCGGAAAAAAGTCAGGCCCGCAGCAGCTGGCGCTTGCGCTACGGCTCCTGCGGAGCCTTACTTTGTTTCAGGTTGGATTAGTCCTTATGCTTCGGGAGTCTCTCATTTGAACTCACGAAGGGCGGCACACTGCACTTTCTCCCAGGGGACATACTCTGGAAGTAACAAACATCGGGACTGCAGTCCCTGCTGTTTAATGCCGCACAGGCAGCAGCACGCTGCCTGAAATTCTGTGTCTTACCGCACCAGGCGGTCTTAAGCATGTGATGGCCCGTTTTCAGGAGGCGGGCCATGCAGTGCAGCTGATGCTGCACAAATTGTGTGGCTGCTGGCACACCAGCAGCTGCAGCATCGACTGCTGATCAGCTGCATTATTAAAGGCGCACGCCCGGAAAAAACTGCAGCGCATTTCAGCTGCCTGGCCAGACTGGAGATGGTCGGGACGGTCAGACAGGGCAGGACATGGCAGTACATGCCTTGCCGGGACGGGCCTGATCGGGCCTGGCAAGAGCTGGCTTTACTGCCTGCCGGCGCTCTGGTTAAAAGATTCCTGTACCACGTACAGAGGGTGACGGGCGGTCTTGCCTGTGCCATTGGTCATCTGCAGACGGCAGATATTGCACTCACAGATACCGTAGTCGGCCTCTGATACGGTCAGCCTGTCGCGCAGGTTAGTACCGATGACGTAGCCAATAGGAGCGGTTTCCTTCTTGTAGCCATAAACACCGGACAGACCGCAGCAACCAGCCTGCAGATCCTCAACCTCAACACCAGGAATCTGGCGTACTACTTCAAGACCTGGTCGGCCCATGCCCTGAACTCTCAGATGGCAAGGGGTGTGGTAGGAAAGGTTGGCCTTGACGGTACCGAAGCTGCTGGCGAGCAGACCCTTGTTCTTGCGCATCATCAGATATTCCATGGCGTCATAGACGTGGTGGGCATAATCATGCACACCTGGAATATTAAAGAGCTCCTCATACTCCTGCTTTAAGAACAGGGAGCAGGTGGTGCAGGTAGTGATGATGTCGATACCTTTATCGGCATACTCCTTGAGAATGGCTATGTTGTTAACAGCATGCTTCTCTACCTTGTCCAGATATCCTGTAGACAGAATAGGGGAGCCGCAGCACATCAGTCTCTTATCCCAGAGCACTTCAACATTGTTGCGGTTGAGAATGTCAATTAAGGCAGCGCCCAGCTGTGGCTCGTTGTAATTGACATAGCAGCCCGGAAAGAACAGGACCTTGTCAGTGCAGCCTGGCTGCTTGATGGTCTTGAACAGAGATGGGAAATTAACCTTGGCATAAGATGGCAGAGGGGCCTTGGAGGTAACACCCATTTTTTCGATCATGCCGGTAATGCGGGCCACTTTCATACCAAGGTTGGCAGCAGGACCGGAAACGAAAGGAATGGAGGTCATAAGCTTGCCCATGGTCTCGTTATTACCGAGAATCATGTCAGCCATGTCATGCTTGTTGTGCTTGAAATACTCAGCACGGGCTTTCATGTTGAAAGCGGAAATTGATGTGCCTGATGGGCAGACGCGGTCGCAGTTTTTGCAGTTGGAGCAGTACTGGACCATTGGATCGTCTTCTTCAACCAGCTTGCGCAGTCGGGTCAGTGCCGGGCCGTTGAGCTTTGGGCCACGGTACAGACGGGATGCCTTGGCGACCGGACAGGAGGTCAGACAGATATTGCAGCTGATGCATGCATCAGGATTATCATGCTTAATCTTAGGAACCATAGTTCACCCTCCGGTTAAAGTGAGTCGCAGACAACCTTGCGCTGGGCAAGGATTTCGTCGAGCTGTTTTACGGCATGGTAGGCAGAGGTAATGGCTACACCATTGCCGGACTTTTCAAAGCAGAAATCGTAACCAGCCAGACTGCGGCCTACGAACTGAACATTGGTGAAGAGCACATCACCGGCAGCATCAACTGGCTGCATGTTTTCGTTTACGCTGACGCCATAGGCTGCAAAAGGCTGAGGCTGTCCACAGAAGAGGTACTGGTGAGACCAGTCCTTCTGATCTTCAGGAACTTTGATTTCAATGCCAAAGACAGGCTCATACATGCGGCCCATCTGGGTAATCAGACCTGAGCTGAAGAAACCGCCGGTTGCCATAATCACGGCATCTGTCTGATATTCATGGGTATGGCCAAAGCCGCCGGTGATGAGACGGGCGCAGACCTTGCGGGCTGCTGCTGCCCTGTCTGCTGGCAGATCAGTCCTGTCATCAGCCATGGAGGCAAATCCGATAACCTGACCCTTTTCCACAATATCAACGCCCAGGTTAAAGCAGGCATTGCGCAGCAGACGGTCAAGACGCAGACCGGTTACTGAAGGCGGAATGGAGGAAACCTCTACCATGTGAGTATTGAGGCGCTCCTCAAGCTCGGCCTGAATGGCGGCTGACATCTCAGGACGCTCACCCAGAACTGGAGGGATAATCAGGGTAGTATCTGCATCGCAGTGAGCCTTGAGCTGCTCTACAAAATTGAGGCGGCCTACTGGAGTCTCAAGCTCACGGGCCAGATCAAGGGCACTTACGTCGCGGTATTCACGACCTACCGGCCAGTTCATGGTTACCTGGCGTACGGATACTTTCTTGCTGTCACCGAAGAAGTGCTGCAGATTTTTGGCAATTAACTTAGGGTAGTAATCTTTGAGCAGCTCGAAGCCTACGACCACAATCTTGCTGCGTGCAAACACGGCATCAGACTGAATGCTTGGCGGTACCAGACAGGATGGCTTGAATGAGCCAATGGCTGTTGGAACCTTCTGATTGTGGTGGCCGTCGCCTACATATATATAGTTCTGGGAGGCGGTGAGCTCTTTGAAAGCCTCCAGTGCCTCTTCGACACGGGCTGCACCCATAATTGCGTAAGGGTGTGGCTTCTTTAAAGTAGCAATATGGGCCAGAGGATCGGTAACCAGATTGCCGTTTTTGTCATAGCCGTACAGGTCGATAATGCCGCCGGCAACAGTCAGAGCACCCTGACCGTAGGTAAGAACCTTGACCTTGTGGCCGGCACGGGCTGCATAACAGGCCGCAAGTAAACCGGAGATACCTGCTCCAACAACAATAACCTCAGCCATTATCTGCCCTCCTGTACTGCGGCACTGGCGCCGTCTTTTGCGGCAGTACTGCCGTCATTCTGAACTTCCTTGCCACTGCATGTGCCTTTGCTTTGCCCGGCACAGCATTCACCAGACCTGTTGTGTTCAGTAAGGAAGGTGTCATCCTCATGGTTGATGTTCAGAGATACCTCATAAATTCCACGGGTAAGCTCAACATCCTTAATCTGATTGCCCCACATAACCGGACGGATGCCTTTCCAGCGGGCCTCGAGGAACTCTTTGAACAGTTCCTTGGTATTATTGCTCCAGCGATCGGATACTTCCTGAACAGTGCCTACAGCACGGTAGGTACAGAAAGTTCCCTGGCAGGTGCCCATGCCCAGACGGGTACGGCGACGCAGATCGGAGATGGAGTGGGTGGTAGGCTCCTGAGCGACCATTTCAATTTCGGCGCGGGTGACGTTTTCGCACTCGCAGATGATCTCGCCCTGCTCAATATCCTGCTCAATGCGGGAAACAATGCGGGCAAAGCGCTCAGCGCCCTGACGGTTCTCAGAAAGCTGCATGCCGTAGGCAGGGAATACTTTGGCAGCACGCTCCATAACATCAGCAGGAGCTTCAGGTGCCAGAGGTACAGTAGCTGTTACGCATTTTGCGTGGTTGCCAAGAACAGGGCAGACCATGTCGCAGACCTTTTCGGCCATCTGACGGTGGGTAGTGAACTTGCCGCCACATACGGACATAAAGTTCTTAAGACCGTCACGGGTGCCGTGGTCAAGAGCTACGAAGTCACGGGAAACAGCACGGCCGGAGGCATTCTTGTCGTCGCCTGCATATAAAGGACGGCAGCCTGCAAAGACGCGCAGGATACGGTACTTGTCCAGATTCTCAAAGGTCGCGCGGCCGATTTCCATCATGGCCCTGACCTCATCCTGTGAGGTGGAGTTGTCATCAGGGCTGGCATCAATGGATGTAGTGCCCAGAATGGTTACAGTGCCATGAGGTACGAAAATATCGGCGTCCGAAGGCTTGTGCAGACGGTGAATTACATTGGTGCTGATACGGTGGTTAAAGGCAATGAGGGTACCCTTGGATGGCTTGATGTTGATATCAATGCCGGCAAGTCCAGCTACCTGGGCACACCATGGGCCTGAGGCATTAATCAGATATTTACAGCCAATTTTGTAAGTTTCCTTAGTGAACTTGTCCTGAACGGTAACGCCTTCGATGACACCGTTGGATGAATTGATTTCGACTACATTGGTGTAGGTAAGAACCTTGCCACCAAGCTTGATGGAGCTGTCGAAGATGTGCCAGAGCAGGCGGAAGCCGTCGATGGCTGCACCTGGGCACAGATATGCTGATTTGATCTTAGGGGAAACGTTTGGCTCCAGAGTGAGGGTTTCCTCAATGGTCAGCGGTTTTGCACTGATACCGGCTTTGGCACAGGCATCTACCCACAGACCCTCGTACTCAGGATCGTCCTCTGGAGTACGGATGAAAATGGAGGAAATTGGCTCAACGCAGGCTGAAGCAATCTTGCGGAGAATCTGGTTCTCTTCGATGCACTCAATAGCCGCATTCATGTCCTTTACGGCGTAGCGGGCGCCAGAGTGGAGCAGACCATGGAAACGGGAACTGGTACCGCAACCAAGGTCGCCTCTCTCTACGAGAACAGCATTTACACCACGCAAACATAAATCACGCAGAATACCTGCACCTGTGGCACCGCCACCAATGATCACCACATCAGTCTGCAACATGTTTTGCCCTCCAAAATACGAAAATCATCATAACCAATGGCCTGGAAAACAGCCTAAAGATTTTTGACGAATCCCTGTTCAGACTAAGATTCAGATCACATATTTTTAATGCACTTGTATTTTCATGCAAAATATCGCTTGCATGAATATCAAAGTGCCCATAGAATCTTGCGCCCATTTTTTACCAAAACACGGAAAAAACTGCCAAAACTCCCCTTTGTTGCAAATTTTGATCATTTTTAAACCATCCTGTCTCATTAATACAGCGTACTTTCAGTATCTCCCTCCCATACATCTGAAACCCAGGAATTTCCGGCAAAAATAGCAAAAATCAATGGCCAGCCAAATCAACCAGGCAGAACAGACAAATATTAATATTGTGTATTTGTGCGCAAAAGTTCATATCCATGTTACTGTTGTTCTGTAACATAACTGAAGTTCAATCCCGAATGACAACGTTTTTATACCCTGACTGAGCAGCCGGACCATACTCACCGCTTGACACATCAAAAACACCATAAAAATCGCTAAAATCACTAAAATCTGCCCAAAAACACACAAAAACCCCCCAAAACCGACCACCCGTCCCCAGACATTCCTCATCTCATTAACAATCGCCCCAGGCCCGTCCAGCAGCATCAAAAAATCACTGCACCGCACATTCCCAGATACTCTGCAATTTCACAAAAAACAGCCCAAAATCCCCGCAAAACACTCAAAAATGACCCCAGATCAGCCCAAAATCATCAAAAAACTGCCAAACCCCACCCCGCGCCACTAACCTCACACAGCCAGTTTATAAAGTCCTCTGAAACTCAAGTACTACAGCAACAAGCGCAGCTGATCTCAAATCAGTGCAAACGTTGGCAAAAATGCCCCAAAAACCCGGAAAAATCCGGCTAAACGCGAGATTTCAGCAAAAAAAAACAGCTCAAGCCCCGCAACATGCACCCATTCATCCACCCATTCATCCACCCGGGCACTGATTTCATTTACTGAACCCTGCCAAATCTGCCAGCTCCTTAAACAGACCGCCAATTTTACTGACACCTTTTCAGCTCTGGCTAACCAGAGCCATGAAGCAGTTAACCGCCCACACATAGCTCCCAGACCGTATTAAGACGTGCTTTACAAAATTATTTACACCGTATTTATGGGGATAGTTTCCTGACTGATAGCAAAAGTGTCTGTCAGGTAAAAATGCATATGACCCACACCAGCAAATGTGAATAGGGCAGACAGCACTTTGCTCATACCGTAACCATAACCATGTGGCATACAACAATATGCTCATACCATAACCATGTGGCATGCAGGGCAAAGCTTCAGGTCATGACAGGTACAGTACCGTCCGCTGCCAGAATTTCAGCCTGCAGCTCCCCGGGGTCCTGCACGTATAAAAGCTTCCCATACTCCTCATGCTCCGCCAGAACAGACTGCCTCCAGAAAGCCGCCTCCAGGGAGCCTCTTTCCAGAGAGCCGCCACGAGGACAGGCTACCTCCAGAAAGCCGCCTCCAGGGAGCCCCATTCCAGAGAGCCTCCACGAGGCCAGACTGCCTCCAGACATTTGCCTCCAGAAAGCCGGCACAGCTGCGCTGAACATGGCGATGCCATACTGAGTAAGAGTGGTAATGGCTGCTGGAGCATGGAGGCATGCCCAATTTCTCACTTCAGTTTCATGCATATGTATAAAGGTATGAGCGGTCAGAAAGGGTAATTGAGTTGTGCTCTGTTGCGCCATAGCTGACAGGCGCTGCAAGATAGCAGAGCAATGGCGTGTGACAGATATTATGCCCGGCACCTGCACAGAAGGTGATTGTGAAAGGACCTTCCGGCATGGGACAACTGACAGTGGCAGAGATACCTGGGGAGCTGCCTTATAGCAGCAGCCTTATAACAGCAGCACTACAGCAATGCCGGAATATGGGAAATGAAGAGAAGACGAGGACGTAGCGCCTGCAGTCAGGGATGAGACTGAAGTTGAGAACATGCGGTCAGCGATAGACAGGTGAAAAGAAGGGGGCACTGGCCTGGTGGTTTTGTTGCAGGCCGTGGCGGAAGCTGGAATCTGAGGAGAATGGGGAGTGTAATAGGGAGTCAGTATGTGCTCTTGATTGAGCTTGCCTCGTTGAGGTGGTTTTTAAGCTCAGTAGAGCTGATTGGCTTGCCTATGTCAGCAATCATGGCATTGCAGGCATCGGTATTGGCAGGAGTGATATCACTGTTATTGAGGTAGTCACTGAGGTAACGTTCGCTGTCAAGCAGGAAGCTGCGACCCTCAAAGAAAAGAACAACCTGATCAAATGAGGTTATGGTTTTCTTGACCTTATTCAGAGCTTTGATATTAAAGACAAGATGCAGCATGGCGTAGTTCCGGATCTTAATGTTAAGCCCTGGGCAGAAGCCTGACTGTTAATCTGCTGTCTGACCCGGTTAAGGCTGGAACGCTCGGGCAGCCCTGATCTGATTATATCAGGGCTGTAACTGCAGGCACGGACTATCGCCGGGCATTGGCATATGGATCACATATGTTGCAGAGATTCACTACTGCAAAAGGGCGACATACTCTACTTACTATATAAAGAGAAAGAACAGGCTGCAGTCCTGTCACAAATCCATTCAACAGAATACTAATCAACATGATGCAGGGCTTAAGGGGGCCTCAGCAATCAAATGACGGCCCTCATAAGACACCTACCCAGAACCCCCAGCCTGTTTACCTACTACTGCCTCTGCTCACGAAAGCAAGGTTTCATGCTGCCACTCACACTGTTATACCTGCCCAATGGCCGCTGACTGACTGTTGCAGCGTACCCTCGGCAGCTGAAAGACTGCCTCAGCAGGCCCACGGCATATGACAGAATGGAGACTGCCACTGCAGGTCCACGGCAGCTGCCAGAATAGAGACAGCCACAGCTGGGCTAAGACCTCCATCTGGCGAACATAGCTGGGTTAATACCGTCGTCATATTGCCATAGCTGGGCTAAGGCGCCTGACTGTATGCATGTCATCTGAGTAGAGCAAGGTAGGGGATACTATGCTGTGATCTGCCTTGGTTGTTGTAATCAGCGTACCGGCATTAATGGCAACAGCAAGATCGGCATTAGCAGGACACAGCGGCGGCATCAGCAGAGTAAATCGGCTGCTGCTGCTGCAAAGCATCAATAGTAGTAAGAGGATGGTGGTCACTGCCGGAGGCAGGTGAAGGTGCTGGAGCAGTGAGAGTGGGAGCTGTGATCCACAGGGGCGGCTGGAAGCCGGAGGGTATGCCAGGGGTGAACCTTGCCTTAATGTTTTGCTAACAGCGGGCTAATAAGAAAAGGTTAATTTGTACATTTATCGTTTTCACTTCTTAACGGAGCTGGAATACGACGTCTTTTCAGGTCTGTCTTACAGACAGGAATGCGTGGATGGGGCTGTAATGGATTACTGTCAGCGGCCTTACAGTGCACGTATTGAGCGGTATTTCGACTGCGCGGGCGATGGGCAGAATTTCATCTCATGGGGTAAGAGCATGGGATTGACACCCGGATGAACAGCTGAATTTAAGCAGGTGTTCAGCCAGTAAAAATGGCTTTTTCATGGGGATCTTTGTGCAACAAAATTTTTGTTTTGTGCACTTGATCTGGTTTTTGTGGAGTATTAGAATACGTGGATCTTGTTTTGCCCCCTTTAAGAACCTGGGATTTTCCTGGGAACAGGGCGACAGGAATACAGTAAAGTCTGTCTTTGAGCTGATATCTCAGAGACTAACAGGAGATTTTATTTAATGGCTACTATCAATCAGTTAGTACGCAAGCCACGTGTGAAGTCAGTTCCAAAGAACAAAGTTCCAGCTTTGGAAGCCTGCCCACAGAAGCGTGGTGTATGTACTCGTGTATACGCCACCAAGCCTAAGAAGCCTAACTCAGCTATGCGTAAGGTTTGCCGTGTGCGTTTAACCAACGGTTACGAAGTTACCTCTTACATCGGTGGCGAGGGCCACAACCTTCAGGAGCACTCCGTAGTAATGATCCGTGGTGGTCGTGTTCGCGACTTACCAGGTGTTCGTTACCACGTGCTGCGCGGTCGTCTTGACTGTGCCGGTGTTAAGGACAGAAAGCAGCGCCGCTCTAAGTATGGTGTCAAGAAGCCTAAGGCTTAATCGACTCCCCGCCTAGTAAGGCCAAACGAAGCCAACGAAAGTTCACTGAGAACAGAGCTTTCCTGGTGAACTGTTCCCTGCTCTGATGCATGAGCACGGGCAGTGGAAATTCGTTAAAAACTTTCTTTTTTGTTTTGGATAACCCTGAAGAAACGAGGAATTTATAAATGCCAAGACGTCGTGTTGTAGGTCAGCGTAAGATTCTGCCTGATCCAAAGTTCGGTTCTGAGCTTCTTGCCAAGTTCATCAACGTTGTTATGTTAGACGGTAAGAAGTCTATTGCCGAAAGCATTGTTTACGGCGCATTAGACACCATTTCTGAGAAGAGTGGCAAGGAACACCTCGCCCTGTTCGAGGAAGCCCTTGACCACATTCGTCCAGCTGTTGAGGTTAAGTCCCGCCGTGTTGGTGGTGCTACCTACCAGGTTCCAGTAGAAGTTCGTCCAGCCCGTGGTAACGCCTTAGCCATGCGCTGGTTAGTAGAAGCCGCCCGCAAGCGTCACGAGAAGACCATGGCTTTACGTTTAGCCGGTGAGATGATGGACGCCTCCGAGAACAAGGGTTCTGCTGTTAAGAAGCGTGAAGACGTTCACCGTATGGCTGAAGCCAACAAGGCTTTTGCTCACTTCCGCTGGTAAGACAAGAGGTTTTCATAATAAATGGCACGTACTACAGCTATTAACTTATACCGTAACATCGGTATCAGTGCCCACATTGACGCTGGTAAGACCACCACTACTGAGCGTATTCTGTTCTACACCGGTAAGAGCCACAAGTTAGGTGAGGTTCACGACGGTGCTGCCACCATGGACTGGATGGAGCAGGAGCAGGAGCGTGGTATTACCATTACCTCTGCAGCTACCACCTGTTTCTGGAAGGGTATGGCTGGTCAGTTTGACAAGCAGTACCGTTTCAACATCATTGATACCCCAGGACACGTAGACTTTACCATCGAAGTAGAGCGTTCCATGCGTGTTCTCGACGGTGCTGTAATGGTTTACTGCGCCGTAGGCGGTGTACAGCCACAGTCTGAGACCGTATGGCGTCAGGCCAACAAGTACCGCGTACCACGTCTTGCTTTTGTTAACAAGATGGACCGTACCGGTGCCAACTTCTTACGCGTTGTTGAGCAGATCAAGACCCGCTTAAAGGGTACCCCTGTTCCACTTCAGCTCCCAATCGGCAAGGAAGACTCCTTCGTTGGTGTTGTTGACTTATTAAAGCGTAAGGCCATTGACTGGAACGAGGCTGATCAGGGCCTGTCCTTCGAGTACAAGGACGTTCCAGCTGACATGGTTGAAGAAGTTGAAGAGTGGCGTGCCAAGCTCGTTGAGGCTGCAGCTGAAGCTGATGAGGCCTTAATGGACAAGTTCTTCGGCGGTGAGGAGCTCACTGAGGAAGAAATCATTTCCGGCTTACGTGCCCGTACCTTACGCAACGAAATCATTCCAATGTGCTGCGGCTCTGCCTTTAAGAACAAGGGTGTTCAGGCAATGCTCGACGCTGTTGTAATGTACCTGCCTTCCCCAGCCGACGTTCCACCTGTTAAGGGTGAGACCCCAGACGGTAAGGAAGACGAGCGTAAGACCGACGACAAGGCTCCATTCTCCGCTCTGGCCTTCAAGATTGCCACCGACCCATTCGTTGGTAACCTGACCTTCTTACGTTGCTACTCCGGTGTAGCCAACTCTGGCGACACCGTGCTCAACTCCGTAAAGAGCAAGCGTGAGCGTTTCGGCCGTCTGGTTCAGATGCACGCTAACAACCGTCAGGAAATCAAGGAAATCTTATCTGGTGACATCGTTGCCGCTATCGGCTTAAAGGAGACCACCACTGGTGATACCCTGTGCGCCGAGTCCGCTCCTATCATCCTGGAGCGTATGGAGTTCCCGGATCCTGTTATTTCCGTAGCTGTAGAGCCTAAGACCAAGTCTGACCAGGAAAAGATGGCTTTAGCCTTAAACCGTCTTGCCCAGGAAGATCCATCCTTCAAGGTACACACCGACGAGGAATCCGGCCAGACCATTATTTCCGGTATGGGTGAGTTACACCTGGACATCATCGTTGACCGTATGCGTCGTGAGTTCAAGGTTGAGTGCAACGTAGGTAAGCCTCAGGTTGCCTACCGTGAAACCATCCGTGGCAAGGTCGAGCAGGAAGGCAAGTTCGTACGTCAGTCCGGTGGTCGTGGTCAGTTCGGTCACTGCTGGTTACGTATCGAGCCTCTCGAGGCTGGCAAGGGCTACGAGTTCGCCAACGAGGTTGTTGGTGGTGTTATTCCTAAGGAATACATCCCAGCCGTTGACAAGGGTGTTCAGGAGCAGATCGCCAACGGTGTTCTGGCTGGCTACCCAGTCGTTGACGTTAAGGTTACTGTATACGACGGTTCCTACCACGAAGTTGACTCCTCTGAAATGGCCTTCAAGATTGCCGCTTCCATGGCATTCAAGGCTGGCTTTATGAAGGCTACCCCAGCCTTATTAGAGCCTTTAATGAAGGTTGAGGTTGACACTCCTGAGGAGTACATGGGTGACGTTATCGGCGACTTAAACCGTCGTCGTGGCATGGTAGAAGGCATGGAAGACGGCCCTACCGGCAAGATTGTACGCGCCATGGTTCCTCTGGCAGAGATGTTCGGCTACGCTACTGACTTACGTTCTCAGACTCAGGGCCGTGCCTCCTATGTAATGGAGTTCGGTCACTACGCTGAGGCTCCTAAGAACATCGCCGACGCTGTTATCGCTGCCCGTCAGACCAAGTAATCGGAACCTGACAGCATAAAATCAGATTGCGCAGACCGGAGGAAATATCCGGTCGGCCTGGGCCATGGCCCTGATCCAAAAGTTGGGGGCAGTAAATGCTGTCCCTGACTTTTCACATAATTTGAGACCGTATTTGTCCGTGCCGGGCAAAAATCGGACTTTTAAGGCCATACTGCGATATAATCTGTTAAATTTGAGGGATACGCCTGAAGTGAGCTGAGTTCGCAAACCGGCCACAGGCCGCTGTGTTCACAGCTGTTACAGGGCTCCCTGTCAAGAATTCAAAATGAGTAAGGGTACCAGGTACCCACTTTATAGGTAGATCAAAATGGCAAAAGAGAAGTTTGTCCGTTCCAAGCCACACGTAAACGTAGGCACCATCGGTCACGTTGACCACGGCAAGACCACTTTAACCGCTGCTTTAACCAAGGTTCTCGCTGAGAAGTTCGGTGGTGAAGTAAGAGCTTTCGACCAGATCGATAACGCTCCAGAAGAGAAGGCCCGTGGTATTACCATTAACTCCTCTCACGTTGAGTACGACACCGAGCTCCGTCACTACGCTCACGTAGACTGCCCAGGCCACGCCGACTACGTTAAGAACATGATTACCGGTGCTGCTCAGATGGACGGCGCTATCTTAGTTTGTGCCGCTACCGACGGCCCAATGCCACAGACCCGTGAGCACATCCTGTTAGCTCGTCAGGTAGGCGTTCCATACATCGTCGTATTCTTAAACAAGTGCGACATGGTTGACGACGAAGAGTTACTCGACCTGGTTGAGATGGACGTTCGTGAGCTGCTCTCCGAGTACAAGTTCCCAGGCGACGACACCCCAGTTATCCGTGGTTCCGCTTTAGGCGCCTTAAACGGTGAAGAGCAGTGGGTTGCCAAGATCCTTGAGCTTGCTAATGCTTTAGACACCTACATCCCAGAGCCAAAGCGTGACATCGATCACCCATTCTTATTACCAATCGAAGACGTATTCTCCATCTCCGGTCGTGGTACTGTAGTTACCGGTCGTGTAGAGCGTGGTATCGTTCGTGTATCTGACGAAGTTGAAATCGTTGGTATCCGTGAGACCACCAAGACCGTTGTTACCGGTGTTGAAATGTTCCGCAAGCTGTTAGACCAGGGTCAGGCTGGCGACAACGTTGGTGTTTTATTACGTGGCACCAAGCGTGAGGACGTAGAGCGTGGTCAGGTTCTGGCTGCTCCAGGTTCCATCACCCCACACACCAAGTTCGACGGTGAAGTATACGTTCTGTCCAAGGATGAGGGCGGCCGTCACACCCCATTCTTCAAGGGCTACCGTCCACAGTTCTTCTTCCGCACCACCGACATCACCGGTTCTATCGACCTGGGCGAGGGTGTAGAGATGGTTATGCCAGGTGACAACACCAAGATGACCGTTACCTTAATCCACCCAGTAGCCATGGCCGCTGGTGAGCGCTTCGCTATCCGTGAGGGTGGCCGTACCGTAGGCGCCGGTGTTGTAGGCAGCATCATCGAGTAATTGTTACCTCAGGTAATGAATGCTCCAGTCAGCTTTGCTGACTGAAAAAGGCCGCAGGGTTTCCCCTGCGGCTTTTTTTATCCAGAATCAGCGCCGCTCACAACGCTCAGCTGCTGGCAGCCCATTGACCGCCTGGCTCGGCGTCAGCCAATGTCTGCCATTGAGCCAGCCGCTGCAGTCAGCTTGCAGCCGCGCTACTGAGAATCTGTCGTCCGCCTCTACGGCCTGCCATGGCACTGACCTGGACGGCAGCGCTAATAGCAGCAGTGTTAACAGCAGTGCGTTGTGTGCAAAAGCACAAAGTGCACCGCTGTTGCCTCTGTGTGATAGAATGCCCCCGCCTGAGCAGGGCCTGGTGCTTTTTATCAGTGCCTTTAAGCTCTGCTATGCAGGTAAAACAGCCAGTGACGCAGTTTTTGACAAAATCAGGCAGATGCATGATTCAGTTTTGTTATATTGCTCACGGTCTAATATTTGATTAGTGGCTATGTTATGAGCCATTAGAATTTGTTTTGGCTGTGCCAGCGCTCCGTCAGCACAATGCTGTACTATCCTTATGCGCACTGGCGTGCTCTGTGCCTTGTTTTTCTGAAAAAGCACACTGACATCACGAGCATGGCCCCATGGCAGGAAACTTTCCTGCACTCCCGTTTTCGCAGTCTGCACAGCCCATATCAGTATGCTGTGTTTTGCAGACCCATGGCGGGACAAGTAGTTTTTTCAAGAGGTTGTTATGGTTGATATCCCACATCTGGCTGACAAGAATCTGGCATTGGATTTAGTACGTGTAACTGAGGCTGGTGCCCTTGCTGCTGCCCGTCATTATGGACGTGGTGACAAGGAAGAAGCCGATGGTGCAGCTGTAGCAGCCATGCGTATTGCTTTCCAGTCAGTACATATCCGTGGCACCGTAATCATCGGTGAGGGCGAGAAGGACAACGCTCCTATGCTCTACAACGGCGAGAGCGTAGGTTTTGGCGACGGCCCTGAGCTTGATATCGCTGTAGATCCAATCGAGGGTACCAATGCTATTGCCTTTGGCCGTCCAAACGCCATTTCCGTAATTGGTGCTGTTGCCAAGGGTGGTATGTTCAACCCTGGTCACTCCTTCTACTGCAAGAAGATTGTGGTAGGCAAGGAGGCTGCCAACGTGGTCGACCTCGACGCTCCAGTTAAGGACAATGTACAGAACGTAGCCAAGGCTCTTGGCAAGCCTGCTCACGAGATTAACGTATTCGTACTGGACAAGCCACGTCACACCGGTCTGATTCAGGATCTGCGTCTTGCCGGTGCCCGCGTCCACCTTTTCAGCGATGGTGACGTAGCCGGCGCATTAATGGCTGCTGACCCACGTCATCGCATCGATATGCTCATGGGTATTGGCGGCACCCCGGAGGCCGTAATTACTGCCTGTGCCATTAAGGGTACTGGTGCCCAGATGCTCACCCAGCTCAACCCTCTGTCCCTTGAGGAGCAGGCCTCTATCGAAGCCGACGGTATCTGCCTCAAGACTATCCGCAGCGTAGATGATCTCATTACCACCGATGCCTGCTACTTTGCTGCTACCGGTATTTCCGAGGGCGACCTGCTGCGCGGCGTTGACTACCGTGGTGAATACGCTGTTACCTCCTCCATGACCACCCGTGGCCGCACCGGTACCCAGCGCTTCATCGAGGCCTGGCACAACCGCAAGAAGCTCTCCACCATGAGCTCCATCAGCTACTAATCCATCAAGGGCCAGCTCCCCCACAAACCCAAAGGCTGACCATCACGGATAAAAAAGCCCGCTGCACTAACCATGCAGCGGGCTTTTTTCTTAATGGGGAAAGAGCCTTGCCTGGAATATGTTTCATCCCAGGCACTGATAAACAGGAAGCCCCTGTCGGTATGCCAGGAGGCTTATGCTTTCAGGGAGTCATCCCTGACAGGCAATGGTATTTATTAGCCTAACAGGGACAGACCCAGCTGTGGACGGGTATTAGCCTGCATCAGCATGGAGGTGGCAGCCTGCTGGATGATGGACTGCTGGCTCAGGTTGGCAGACTCTTCAGCGAAGTCGGCGTCACGAATACGGCTGCGGGCATCGGCCTGGTTGGCAGAAACGTTTGCCTGGTTGCGAATGGAAGATTCCAGCCTGTTCTGGATAGCACCTAGTCCAGCTCTCTGAGCATCAACGGCACCAATGATCTTATCCATGGCAGCGATGGTAAGGGCGGCACCTGATGCAGTAGACATGTGCAGACCCTTGGTTTTATCCCAGAAAGTTTTACCATCAAGTTGACCATTTTTAATACCGGCCCATTCCATTGCCATGGAGAACTTCATGTTGGAAACATCAAAGGAGATGGTATCACCTTTGTTTGCGCCTACCTGAAGAACAAGCTGACCAATGCTCTTGTTATCATTCATGTAGATAGAGTTTGCGCCCTTGTCTGCGCCATCCAGAATGGTCTTGCCACCGAACTTGGTCTGAGAGGCGATACGGTCAATTTCGGCTACCAGGGCAGTTACTTCTGTGTCCAGGGCCTTGCGGTCCTCGGTGGTATTGGTACCGTTGGAAGCCTGTACAGCGAGGGTACGGATCTTCTGCAGCATACCGGTCATTTCGTCCATGGCGCCTTCAATGGTCTGAGCCAGGGCGATACCATCAGAGCTGTTGCGGTTGCCCTGATTTAAACCATTAATCTGGGTAGTTAAACGGCTGGAGATCTGCAGGCCGGCTGCGTCGTCCTTGGCAGAATTAATTCTCAGACCTGAAGAGAGGCGTTGGTAGGTAGTAGTCAGCTGATTCTGCACATTATTGAGATAGCGGCGACCATTCAAACTGGACACATTGGTATTTACATAAACAGCCATGGCAGACTCCTGAATTTGCTTAACAAAACTGTTCTGATGATGAAGCTATGAGGTGATTATTACGCCTTCATCCAGATTGCTTATGTAAACGAAATACAAAAGATTGTTGTTATTTTTACGCCCTGAAATGTATTTTGGGAGTCTTATAAAGTATTTACACAAAAATATAGATACATTAACGGCATCTATAATGTATCGAATATAAATATAAACAACCAGTTATATATCGAATTTAAGTTACGATTATATTCTTACCAAATGTATGTGCGCATTCATTTCTTGCTGAGGGGATGTGTGCCTGGTAGTGGCTGTTTCCACAGATAAAAAGGAAAAAGCTCCCTGATCGCCTGGATCAGGGAGCTTCTGCTTTCACCTGATTACAGGTTGAAAGCTAATAGCAGTATGGTAAATATCGATTAGCCTAACAGGGACAGACCCAGCTGTGGACGGGTATTAGCCTGCATCAGCATGGAGGTGGCAGCCTGCTGGATGATGGACTGCTGGCTCAGGTTGGCAGACTCTTCAGCGAAGTCAGCGTCACGAATACGGCTGCGTGCATCGGCCTGGTTGGCAGAAACGTTTGCCTGGTTGCGTATGGAAGATTCCAGCCTGTTCTGGATAGCACCTAGTCCAGCTCTCTGAGCATCTACAGCACCAATGATCTTATCCATGGCAGCAATGGTGGCAGCAGCACCGGAAGCAGTAGAAAGGAGCAGACCCTTATCCTTATTCCAGAATAAGTCATTGCCAATCTTAGCGTCCTTAAGACCAGCCCACTCCATGGCTTTGGTGAACTTCATGTTGGAAACGTCAAAGGAGATGGTGTCACCCTTGTTTGCACCTACCTGAAGTACGAGCTGACCAACACTGCCCTTATCATTCATGTAGATAGAGTTTACGCCTTTGTCTGCGCCGTCCAGAATGGTCTTGCCACCGAACTTGGTCTGAGAGGCGATACGGTCAATTTCGGCTACCAGAGCAGTTACTTCTGTGTCCAGGGCCTTGCGGTCTTCGGCTGTATTGGTGCCGTTGGAAGACTGTACTGCCAGAGTGCGGATCTTCTGCAGCATGCCGGTCATTTCGTCCATGGCGCCTTCAATGGTCTGAGCCAGGGCGATACCATCAGAGCTGTTGCGGTTGCCCTGATTTAAACCATTAATCTGGGTAGTTAAACGGCTGGAGATCTGCAGGCCGGCTGCGTCGTCCTTGGCAGAATTAATTCTCAGACCTGAAGAGAGTCTCTGGTAGGTAGTAGTCAGCTGGTTCTGCACATTATTGAGATAGCGGCGACCATTCAAACTGGACACATTGGTATTTACATAAACAGCCATGGTGGACTCCTGAATTTGCTTAACAAAACTGTTCTGATGATGAAGCTATGAGGTGATTATTACGCCTTCATCCAGATCGCTTATGTAAACGTAATTCAACAGACTGTCGCCACTTTTACGCGAAAAAATGTATTTTGGTAGTCATTCTATGCCTTTACACAGTAATCATAGATATTACAAATGATGGTTTTCATGTCATATATAAATATTGTCAATACCTTATATAAGGCGTTTTGTGTGAGTCTTTATGGGGTGTGAGCGACATGGGCATGAAATATTTGATAAAAATATTTAAATATCTGTTACACAAAAAATAATGTCCAATCATGTAGCAAGATCTTCAGGCCAATGGTCTTGCGCCATCTGTGTCATCTCTTTCTCTATATTCTGTTTCCTGTTAATTGATCCCGCTTCACACGCTCCCATAAATCCATGAGACCTTTGTCACTGCGGTCATCCTGGTAAATAGGGGGCCTTGTTTGTCAGTCAACGCCTGGTTTTGCGATTGCTGCTCAACAATGAAAAATATATTGTTCACAGTCATGAGTCAGAGCTAAGTAAGTCATGCTAAGTTAGATACAATATGGTATGTATGGCCTAAACCTTAAGGTGTCCTTTGGGACCAGGAGGAGACAGTAAAATGGGCATCCATTACACCTTCGATGCTGATCTGGACACTGTTTTACAGGCAGCAAGCAATGAAGACCTTGCAGCTCTGGTGCAGTTTATCAAGGCAGCCTCCCGTACCGAAAATCTGACTACTGATGACAGTTTTGTGCGCTTTTATCCTGACCATACCCGTTATGCTCATGTCATAAGTGCAGAAATCCGCAATTTCGGCGGCCATACAGTAGCTAACATGCTGCGCCGTGGTAAAGGCCCTGACTACCGTACCGTAGTGTGCGATGTGCTGGAGCATCTGAAAATCAGCTTTGAAGAGCAGGACAATATCTTCGCTCTTGAGCGCCGTCTGCTGGCTCATGTGCTCAAGGACATGTACGGTCAGATGGATGAAGAACAGCGCAATATGCTGGTAGCTGAGATTGGTCAGTATCAGAACCAGAACGCGTCCCAGGAAAATGCCATAGTAGTGAGTGCTCTGGAAAGCGGAGATTTCCGTCTGCTCTCTCCAAAGGCAAGACTGTTCCTCGCCGGCCTGGTATCAGGCGCCATCTCCCGCATCATGGGAGTAACCGAACTGGTCTCTGTCCTTGGCAATATTGTAGGAAACTCCGTTAACAGAATGCTTACCAGCCTTGAAAAGCCAATGGACTGGCTGGTATCAGCTCTCAACTCTATTATCGAGTTTGGCGGTCCGGCATGGCGTGTTACTGTCCCTTGCGTCATTCACGTAGCAATGCTGCGCGTCAAGCAGTCATCAAGCCTGCTTGAGTACCGTGGTCCAAAGCCTGGTGACAATATCCTCCCACGTCACAGTGCAGCATCATCAACAGGTACTGAGGCTGCAGCAGCTGCAGCTGCCCCTGGGACAGCCGGTGCTGCCGCAGCCGCTGACGCTGCTGCCGCAGCGGCTGCTGCGCAGGCAGAAGATGAGCCTGAGGAAGACTGCTCTGACGTCAAAGACACTCCAGCTGGCGAGCTCTATGATGACCTCATGGATCCGGCACCAGGCATAAATGACGTCTCAGATGCTCAAGGCAACAGGAGCTGATCCCTGATCGCATGATGCAGGACCATACCTCTGAGGATTAATGTCCTGAAAGAAAAAGCCCTCCACACCTTGCCAGTGTGGAGGGCTTTTTTGCATCTGGAGATTTGCGCATGCTGTGATGCTTGATGCGCTGTGAGGCAGGATGCCCTGTCAGCATGGATGCGGTGTAAGGCGGGATGCCCTGTCAGCATGGATGCTGTGTGAGTCTGGATGGTCGTGAGGATGGATTCCCTGCGGTAATCTTGCCAGGTATTGCCAGGTGTCAGAATATGGACTTGGGCGATTAATATTGTCCTGGAAACGGTTTTTTCTATTACCAATTAATGGGTACAGCCAGGTATGAACGGCCTGGCTGTCTAATTTTGACGCCCTGTCTGAAAAATGGCGCTGCTAAAAACAAGGCCTGTAATGGCAGGTTGAGCTCAAGTATGCCTGTAAATGATGGCAGCTACTGCCAGGCAGAGTTGCACATTGGCTGAATTGAGCACTCACAGGGCACTCACAGAGCGCCGCTATGGCTATGAGCATGCGCGCTTGCTGTATGTTGAGCTGCAGTTTATGCAAGTCACAATGGGCTTTGCTAATGCTGCGTCAGCACGCGCTGCAGCGCTGCCGTGGAGCTTTTAAGGTGATTTGATCCAGTTGGGGGCAGCAGTCAGCAGGGGATTTCCTGATGGTCCATGAGGTCAGCTGAGATCGGCTCTTTGTTGTCTTTCAGGGGCAGAGAGTGCCAGGACTGGTTATACCTGGACTGGTGATGCCTCGTTTGCCTGGATGGGATGCTCAATGGCTATGCTCAATGGCAAAGCCGATTATGAGGCTTATATCTGACTGTGCAGTCCCATGGCGGATACTGAGAATGGAGCCATGGTCATGGCCGTGCTGGCAGTGCCGGTCTTGCTTGCCTGCAGGGTGAGGGAGCTGTGGTGCTGGCTGGATGGGGTGGCTGGTGCTGATTTGGCTGGGCTGGATGGGTTAGTGGGGGCTGATTTTGGGGAGCACAAATGAAAAAAGACGTGTCCGGGGACACGTCTTCTTTTCAGTTAGTGAGTCAGGTGCTTATCAGGCAGCCTTGATACCGCGATAGGCGCGTGGCATTACCTTCTTCTCACGGGCGAAATCTGGACGGGCATTCATGATCTGCTCGAGCATCTCGTCGTTCATCTTGCTGCGGGTTAAACCAATAGCACGGTAGGTGATGAATGGACGGGCCTGCTTGGTGATGATCATAGGAACACGGCTGGTGCTCTCGTCAGGGTCACCTACTACGTTTAAGATACCGGAGTCGGTCAGGGAACGTACAGTAGGCTCAGCCTCTGGCAGGTAAAGTACAGACTTGCGCTGGAGAACGAACTCACGCAGTAAGGCGCGCTCGGCAAAGTCCAGACCCTCAACAGTGGTCTTCATGGCATTCTGCTCTTTCTTTACGCCGCGGCTGTTTAACCAGGAACCCATCAGGGCAATGATGGCCTGGCTGATGAAATTGGACAGCTCAACGATTAAAGCTAAGTAGAGGTAGGTCTTGTTGGCAGCAACCTGGTCGGCCAGCTCCTGAGATACGGACTCTAACGGAAGAACAAGCAGTAAGGCGGTAACGCAGAACAGCCATAACATGACAATGTTTAAAGTCTTGTTTGCAGCGAATACAGAGTGACTATTTTCCATCGTACTAATACTCCACTTATCGAAAATCGGCTCAACTAACTAAAACAAATAAGGTGTTCCCCAAATTGGGGAATTTTGTGATTTTCCCTAGATTGAGCAACTCCTGTGCCACCTGTTGAAAATGGCCTGTATATCGCATTTATTGGCTTTATAAAGGGCCCGGAACAGGGCGATTTTAATTGTCGACGTCGGGAAATTGTCAGGCGTTTTCAGGCAAAAGCGTATAAACTATGCTGCGTCGTGACAGTGCAAGATCTCTGAGAAAACGCTCAAAACGGTGTTTTGTGCCCGGATAGGGGGCAAAACACAGATACGACATGCGCGTATCCCGGATTTCGCTTAAAGTATGGTCAGGGCAGCAGGACTCTCGTGATGACTTTAGGAGAGTGCTGCCAGCAAGGGAAATGTGGCTCCCCTGAGCATCAGACAACAGTCTTATATGGGCTTATATGCATATGGGCACTAAAATAGTGCAAAATCCATAAAGATATGGTTTTTCTGACTTAAGTTTGTGACCGTACTGACGTATATATAGCCGGATTCTGGAGGCATAAACTCCAGTTTTCCTTGTGCCCATGGCGGCATCTGTCCCTGACAGTTAATGTGCTCATTACAGGACCCGTTTCCTGCAGAGGTTCAGAACCTGTGCTCGTCTTCTGTGAGCCAGCCCCTGTGGTGAGCTGCTCAAAGACGGATCTGAAAAGTTATTTCTGGACCCGACAGGATGTCAGACAGTTGTGGTCTGCTCCTGCGCGTAGCTTCCGTTACTCAGGCTGATACCGCCTGTACCCTGCGGTACAGGATGAACCTGCAGCTGCCTTGCAGCTGCTGTCAGACGGACAGACACGCATCACAGCCGGATCGGGATGAGCCATTAATTATGAATGCTTAAGGTGTGGAGTGTTCAGCAGGCCGCGCTCAGGCGCGCAGATGGCCCTGTGTCATCAGCAATGGTCTGAATCCTGTTCTGGTTGAGTTTTAGGGCCGGAAACGGTCACTGTGTTGAATTTTTGCACTTCAGGGTGCTCAGGTAATGGAGGCGCGCTTTCTCTCTGGATACGGGGAAGCGGCGTAAAACAGTTATGAAGAAAATTGTTGCTATTATTAAGCCTTTTAAACTCGATGATGTTCGTGAGGCCTTAAGTGCCAACGGAATCTCAGGCATGACCGTTTCAGAAGTAAAGGGATTTGGTCGTCAGAAGGGCCATACCGAACTTTACCGTGGCGCCGAATATGTTGTTGACTTCCTGCCTAAGGCCAAGATTGAGCTGGTGGTTAAGGATGAAGATGTAGACAAGTGCATTGAAGCCATTACCAAGGGCGCACACACCGGCAAGATTGGCGACGGTAAGATCTTCGTATCCTCCGTCGAGCGCGTTATTCGTATCCGTACTGGTGAAGAAGGCGAAGACGCTATCTAACAGCACCCTGCTGTCCGCTTTAAAAAAAGGCCCATCAGCCACACTGGCACGTGCAGCGCGCCGTGCTTAACTGATGGGCCTTTTTTCATGGCTGTGGCCTGCCGGAGTTGCAGTTCTTTACGCCCGGCTTGCCTGCTCCACGGCCAGGGTCAGCTCCACGGCCTGGGGCAGCTCAACGGCAATGACCTGCTCGAGTACTATGGCCATGTACAGGCCTCACTGAGCAGAGCGTGGGCTTACCTGGAGGCCGTCCATGGGACCAGCCCGGGAGCTGGCCCGGAAGCCGGCAAGAGCTATGCAGTTTTTGAGACTTAAGTACCGGCTGCGTTCAGTATGCTTGCAGCTTCGGTCAGCTATGAGTTGAGCTTCAGTCCGGGATGATTGCCAGTCAGGGAAATTGGGGGACTGCCTGGCCGGGATGTGGGCTGATTGCCAGGCTGGGATGTGTGGCGAGTGCCGGGCTGGGATGTGGGATGATTGCCCGGCTGGGATGTTGGCCTGTGGGGCGGCTTTGCGGGCATCCTGGCTGGTGTATCTTGAGGGTGGCGCAGAAGGGGATTTTTACAGTCAATGGTGGCTGTTGCGCACTGAAGATTACGGGGAAAAAGTTATAATAGAGAGATTGCATTGAGGGCCTGATTTGGCCCTGTCTGGCTACTCAATCTCTGGTAGCCGGGGCTGGAGTATCGAGAAACGAGAGAAAGGAATTCTTTGATGAGAGCAATTGAGATTAAGAAAGCGAGTATTAAGGCTCTGGCTGCTGCCATGGCCTTGGCAGGCGCTCTGGTAATGAGTGGCTGCTCTACCTCACCTCCTGCCAATCCCGACAATATCTGCTCCATCTTCCAGGAAAAGGACAGCTGGTATACCGAAGCTCACAAGGTACATAAGAAGTATGGCGTGCCTGTCAATGTGGCCATGGCCATCATGTACCAGGAGTCAGGCTTTGTTGATGATGCCCGTCCTCCTATGCGCTGGTTCCTTTTCATTCCTTATGGTCGTGGCAGCTCCTCTTATGGCTATGCCCAGGCTCAGGATGAGGTCTGGAACGACTATGTTGACCAGGCCGGCTCATTCTTTTCAGACCGCGATGACTTTGGTGACTCACTCGATTTCATTGCCTGGTACATGATCAAGACCCGCAAGACCAACAATATCCCTCTTACTGATGCCTACAATCAGTATCTCAACTATCACGAGGGCTGGGGCGGCTACAAGCGCGGCACCTACAAGTCCAAGCCATGGCTGATTCAGACTGCCCGCAAGGTCAGCAACCGCGCCAACATCTACCGTCAGCAGCTCATGCACTGTCAGCTGTACTGACAGCTGCCCGCTCAGCAGGGGCCGCCTGATCTTGCTGATGCCTGTTGATGGCCGGACTGCATGCTGCGCACAGCCGCGTGGCTGCATCCGCCGCCTGGCTGCAGCTCCGCAGGGGTGCAGAGCGCCGCGTGCGCTGTGCTGCAGGGATGGACGGTGACTGGGACTTCATGCCCTGACTTTCGGCCGGAGCGGCTGCCGGGGCGGCTGCCGGGCAATTCTGGTCAGGAGTGATTTGATACAATACCAGGGATCGGGAGTATGCTGTGCTCCTGATTTTCAATGCGTGATTATTAGCAGAGGTTAGCAGTGCACAAGGCAGTTTTTTTTGATCGCGACGGCGTGATTAACCGTGATCATGGTTATGTGGGTACCCTGGAGCGTTTTGAGTTTATCCCGGGTGTGGCCGAGGCTCTGGCTGCCATAAAGAAAGCAGGTTACAAGACCATTCTGGTAACCAATCAGTCGGGCATTGCCCGTGGGCTTTATACAGTTGACGATTTTGATACTGTAACCGAGTTCATGCAGGGGCAGCTTGCTATGGTCGGCGCTGCCTTTGACGGAGTCTATTTCTGTCCTCACCATCCTAATGCTACCGTGGCCAAATTCCGCTGTGACTGCTCATGCCGCAAGCCTAAGCCGGAGATGTTTCTTTGGGCCAGAAAAGAGTTTGACCTTGATATGGAAAACTCAGTAATGGTGGGTGACCATGCCTCAGATCTTCAGGCTGCTCAGGCAGCCGGAGTCAAACGTCTGGTGCTGGTAGGCGAGCATATAGAAACCGAATTAAAGCATTTCCCTCAGGCTGAGACTTTCAACAGCCTGCCTGAGTTTGCCATGTCTTTTTGCCGTCAGGCAGGCTAATGGCTTAAAGAGAGGCCATCCCGGGGCTGCCGTGGGCATCCCGGGGCAGTCAGGATGCTGCCCATGCCTGTCCTTATGATAAATAAGCTCTGATGCTGCCAGGTGCTGGCGGCATCTTTGAGTCTGCGGCAGGTGCGACTGCAGGAACGACCATGACCTGTGGACCAGCCGTCATGTGCCTGTGACGCATCTAGTCTGTATGAGCCGGGCCGAAAAGAATCAGTTCCGTCACGTTGGAGTGTGGAAGACGGAGGCAGCTGAGCAGATAAACACCTTAAAGGCCATGCTGTTGCCATGACCTGCTGCAGAGATCTGCTGTAAGGACCTGTGGTCCCAAATTATGGAATATTAAGTGATCTAGGAGTATTTAATTGAAGATTAATGGCCGTAAAGCTGTGCTCTCTGTAATGGGTGCATCGGTTCTGTTCCTGGCTTCATGCACAGGATATAACAACACAAGCATTCCCAATGTCCCTTATCACAATCTTGATGTGCACAAGCAGACCCATCTGCTGACCTCAACTGACAGAGTATGTATCTTCAATGGCGGTGACATGATTACCGATACTGGTACCCGCTATAAGAACTCTGGCCGCTTCATGCACAAAATTCTGGTTACCACCATGCAGCAGTACAATGTCGACGGCGCCGTTGACATGAAAGCCGTTCATGCCGAGGACGTAAAGCCTGTTGATCTGCAGGAAAAGGCCCGTGAAAACTACTGCAATGTCATCGCCATTTCCCGTCCGGTATTCTGGGTGGATTCGCAGATAAGCCCGGGCAATGTGGGCCTGAATGTTGATATGTATGACACCTCCTCTCTGGAGCTGATCAACTCTGTTACCTTAAATGCCCGTTCTCAGTACATCAGAGACATGTTCCTTGAAAAGACTCCGCTGCGCCCTGTAATTGAGAAGTATGTAGACACTCTCTACCGCTGATGATTCAGGCAGTCCATGAGTATTTGAGGCAGTATGGTGCAGTGCACCATACAGGCACAGCCTGTGGCAGGCTCAAACTGACAAAGGGGTCCTTTTAGACGGTATCCTGGTACATATGGACAAATTTGATGTCAGGTTTGAGGATCATGGACGTATTTATTCATGGATTATGTGCCCATAATGGATCTTTTGTATTAGAATGGTCCCAAACAGCGTCAGCTGTTTTCTGTTTGAACAGTATCGGAGAATTTTACATGAACAAGTTCACTGCCGTTTTAGGTGCAGCTGCTTTAGGCGCTACTTTATTAGCTGGTTGCAACAGCACTTCTTTAGACCAGTTAAACGCCAAGGTTGACGCTATTGCAGCCGACGTTGACGCTTTAAAGACCCAGCAGTCCAAGTTAGCTAACGACGTTGCTTTTGTTAAGTCTGATGCCGCCCGTGCCAACGAGCGTTTAGACAACCTGGCCCGTCGCTACAAGAAGTAATCTTTACTGATTGCAAGCTGGCGTCTGTGTCAGGCACTGCCCGGCATAGAGCTTTAATCTAAAGGGTTTGATCTCAGTTATCAGACCCTTTAGTCGTTTATGGGCCATCTCAACAGCTCTGGTCCATCGCTACCAGTCGCTTCTCAAAACAAACCTCTCCAATAAACAGGCCAACCGGGACAAACTAACCGCCAGCAGGCTCAGCCTCCCGTACGCTCCTGTCCGGTCAGCTTCTGTCAGCTCCAGCCTCAGGTCACCTCCACATTCTGTCGGATACTGTCAGCTCCAGACTCAGGTCACCCCCACATCCTTTCGGATACTGTCAGCTCCAGCCTCAGGTCACCTCCCACATCCTTTCGGATACTGTCAGCTTCCGCCTCAGGTCGCCCCCACATTCTGTCGGATACTGTCAGCTTCCGCCTGCGGTCAGCTTTTGTCAGCTCCTGTCTCCCGTTAGCTTCATTCATTTTCCCCACCGCCAGTCATACGGTCACAAGGCCAGTCAGCTCTTTATCTGTCCTGTCATCCAGCCGGTCAGATCTTCACCTGAACATCAGGCCATCGCGTCATCCAGATGTGCCGTCACTCTCAGCAGGGCTCATCAGCCCCGGACATACTGTATTGGCTGCCATAGACCAGTGCAGTTGCCGAGCTCACCTCAATTCTTACTCCAGGTCCCCAGGCAAATCTGGCTCTGTGATGAGCGCTGCTGTGCTGTGCATAGTCTTGCAGAGCACTGCTGATCCGTGCCGAATAACCCATACTGGTCTGGTCTTCTGGAAGTGAGAGTCCATAACCTGACTTTGCCTTATGACCGTCTTTCTTCATTTCAAGTATCGCAGTCACTGCCTGCAGCATCTGGCCTTAAGGCCATGCACCTTTACCTCAGTCTGGCGGTAAGTCAGACATCAATTACTCCACTCCCGCCCGTAATCAATCTTTCTATTACCAGGCCACAGCACTGAAGAATTGTAATCCTGTATGCTTTACAAAGTGCCATTATGAACAGCCCGCAGAGTGGGAAGACAGTAAGCCTCCGCTGCGTGCTTGGAGTTGTGCCTATTATTGCGCCTGGCCTGTACATAAGCATGGAATGCAGCCGTGCATGAAAGCTGATTGTGCCCATATTCTTTTTCAGATGCAGAGCATCGTTCAGTTGCTGGTCATGGCTGAGGCTGCGCCAGCACACCATGGGCATGTCGGTGGCTGCGTCAGCACGGCACCGCATGGGCATGGTATATCGGGCCTCAGGAGGGGCGTGCAGAGGCATGGCAGGGCTTCATCATCTTCGCATCAATGCTGCATGCCTGGGCCTGTGGTTCAGGGTATGGCTGCATCAGCCGCTGCACAGTGCCGGTACACTTTCAATGTCTGCCTGAAGCTATCGTGCGGTTGGGATGGTGTTGTCAGGCCATGATGCCTCCATGGGCTTCGGACTGAACCAGGACTCTGGCCGTTGAAGGCTGGTGGATGCGACCGGCCTGAGTAGCCTGGGTGGATGGCGGGCCAGAGGACATGGGCAGGGTAGCAGACAGCTCACATTGTCACAGCTGGTTTATGGGACGAGGCGGTTTTGCTGATATTATGATGGTCTGGCAGTTTTTTTCTGTATTCCCATGCCCTCATTCTGCCTGCAGGGCGGCTGCAGCCGCCCTGGGCAGCCTGGTCGGCCGCAGAGCCGGCAGGCAGACTGCACCAGGGGGCAGGTGCAGCTGGCTACAGGCCGGCTGTGGAACTTTGCAACCTGCCTGCAGGTCGATATACAGACCGGACCAGATTTATTACTCAGCTGCAAAAAGGAGTATCTGTGAACAACGACAGACAGTCAGTAAAGGGTCTTTCCCTGTACATGTCCAATAACATGGAAACCCTGGCCGATATCTGCGCCATGATCATGTCAGAGTATCCTCTGCGTGACCCTTTTACCCATGAAAAGGCTGTAGTAATGAACCTTGGTATGGGTACCTTCCTTTCCCAGCGTATCGCTGTTCAAAATGATATTTTCTGCCTGTGCGACTATCCACAGGTATGGCAGTTCATCTACGAAACCCACCGCCTGCTCAATCCCGATGCTCCACGTCAGGACCTTTTTGACCGTGAGCATATGACCTGGAATATCTTCTCCCAGATTAAACTGTGGTACTCAAACGAGCCTGCAGTAGATGCCTATGGTGCCCGTCGTGATCAGGTGCTCAGCGCCGGTTCTGCAGCAAGGGATATGCAGAGCAGGTCTGGTGCTGCTGACAGCCGCTCTTCTTATTTGTCATCATCTGATGACCTGGGCTCCGACATGTCCGGGGATGAAGGCCACGATCGTGGTCCTGGCAGCATTTACTACCGTCTGCGCCGCTATCTTGATGATGATGTCTACGGTGACAAGGCCTACAAGCTCTCAGCCAAAATTGCAGATACTCTCGACCAGTATCAGATGTACCGTCCCCGCTGGATCCTTGAGTGGAACCGTATTCCACTGAGTGCTTTTGATGATTACGAAAATGATCCTGATGACATCTCCAATCCTGTAAATCTCTTTATTGAAGAGGAGTGCCGTCGCTTTGTCCGTGAAAAGAGCGGTGTTAATTCAGCCATAAAAAAGGCAAGTGGCAATGCTGACAGTGATGATCTGGACATTGGTCCGCTCGGTCAGAATCTGGTTGATGGCGAGGATGCACTTGCCGATGGTGTTGACAATACCGGTGGCGGGCTGGAGCTGGGCAAGTCAGGTGAGCATGTCAGTGCCGAGCGTGTGGACAGAGTAAGAAATCTCTTTCGCAATAATGTCTGGCAGATAAAGCTGTGGTGTACTTTGCGCTACAACCTCAATCTGCTCTCCAGCGATGACATAGTGCCTAATGATCAGCAGTCGGAAAAGTTCGACTGGCTGCTGCACAATCTCGATCGCTCCCAGATCATGAACAACCTCATCAAAAGACTGCGTGAGACTAAGAGCTTTGATCATGTTGAGGGCATGTATGAGCGTATCTTCGTCTTTGGCGTAAGCTCGCTGCAGCGTGTGGTTATCGAGTTCCTCGATGCCCTGGCTCTGCACTGCTCGGTCAATGTCATGCTGCTCAACCCATGTCGTGAGTACTGGGCTGATATTGCCCCACGTCATCGTAACGATTTTGATAAATACGTACAGATGATTCAGCAGTCTACCCACAGCATTCATGACCACAAGCGCAAGCTCAAGGTCAAAAAGAACTATCTTGAGGTCCCGGCTCTCAATCTGTCCCTGTCCTCTTATGACAATGCCGGTGAACGTGTTGAGGGTCATCCGCTGCTGCTTTCCTATGGCCGTCAGGGCAGAGACAATCTGTATATGTTCTTTGACCGCGACCCTGTGCCTGACAATATCTCCTGTTTCTCCGAGCCTGATGTAAAAGAGGAGTTTGAGTCTCAGTACGCCATTCATAATCATCAGACAGTAGAGGAGGTAAGCGGAGGCAATCTGCTGGCCTTTATCCAGAAGCAGCTTCTGGAGCTTGAGCAGCATCCAAGTCGCTATCTCATTGCCGATGATGATCGATCCTTTTCCGTCCACTCCTGTCATACCCGTCGCCGTGAGGTAGAGGTTCTGCATGATGCTCTGCTCGAGCTGTTCAACAGAGCGGCCATTGAGGGTGAAGAGCTCTATCCGCGTGACATCGTGGTCATGGTGCCGGCTATTAACGAATATGCTCCGCATATTTCGGCTGTCTTTGGTGGCTCCTTCAAAGAGGGCAACAAGGACTATATACCTTTTGTTATTTCCGACCGTACTGAAACTGAGGCCAATCCTGTAGGTCAGGCCCTGCTGCGTCTTCTGGAAATAGGAACTGTGCGTATTACATCGGCTCTGGTGCTCGAGCTGCTTTCAGAGGAGGCTATCTCCCGCCGCTTTGGTCTGGAGCGTGATGATGTCGATGTCATTGCCCGCTGGATTAATGAGAGCAATATCTTCTGGGGCCTTGATGATGAGGATGCCTCAAAGCTCTCCGAGGTCAATATTCCTGGAACCTTTGAGCAGGGCATGGACCGAATGATTCTGGGCTCCATGCTCGGTGACAGCAATGTCATGCCATGTTACAGCGAAATTGAGGGTATGGACGCAGTTACCCTGGGACGCTTCTGGGACTTTATTCAGGCCCTGCGTGAGCTGCGCAGCTACTTTACCCCTGAACTTTCACTGTCTCCTGAGACCTGGTCCAAGGAGCTGCGTGACATGCTGACCAGCCGCTTCTTTGATGACTCTGAAGAGACGGAGAAAGCGCTGACTCCGGTACACAATGTAGTTGAGAGCCTCAAGACTGTATTTGGTCACCTTGATCATCAGCCAAGTATCAATCTTCCTGTATTTGCTGCCACCCTGCGAGAGGGACTGACCTCAGAGCGCAACTTCCGTCCTTTCCTCAGAGAAAAGGTCAATTTCTGCTCTCTGGTTCCTATGCGTGCCGTGCCTTTCAAGCATGTATTCATTCTGGGACTTAACGATCATGACTTCCCACGTGAAGAGCGTGCCCCGGGCTTCAATCTCATCAGCTCCAATGAGCTTTTTGAGCGTGGTGATCGCTCCCGCAGCATCGACGACCGCTTCCTCTTCCTTGAGGCCATACTCTCTGCCCGTAAGAGCCTCTACCTTTCCTATATTGGTCAGAGCCCTGTTGACCGTACCGTACTCAATCCGTCCATTGTGCTCGATGAGCTTCTGTACTACGTATGTGACAGCTGCGCATTAAAGGGCTTTGAGAATGTCACCAAGGGCAGGCGTCAGAGCATGGTGCTCGACCGTATCCTGATCAGAGAGCATCTGAACTCCTACAACCAGGGAAATTACACTGCCCCTTCGTGGTCCGAGCGCAAGCAGGCTAACAGTGATGTTCCAGCCAGATTAAGCGATCTGAAGGTTCCAAGCTTTAACCGTGGCTTCATCATGACTGACGGCATATCAAGACACAGTGCTCCAATGCTGGCAGACGGTATTTTCTTCCCTGAGGCGGCCGACAGCTCCTCAGTGGTGCTGGATCTGCGCACTCTAAGTCAGTTCATCAGAAAGCCGTCTGACTACTTTGTACGCAACCTGCTGCGCATTCGTCTTGATAACAGTAATGATGCCTCAGTAAGAGAAGATGAAAACTTCTCCATGGACAGGTTTGACAGCAATATCATTGTCAATGAGATGCTGCGCCTCAAAGAGGAGGATCGCGAGAACTATCTGCAGAACAAGGCACGTCTTGGCGGCATGCCTTATGGCATTTTCAAGAACAGGCTGCTCACCGAGATTGCTGACAGGAGCACCATTATGACCACAGCTCTCAAGGAGAACTTCAATATCTCCTCCTACAGCGATATTGAGCTGATGCAATGTGGTAACCGTGAGTTCCAGCTGACTCTGCCACGCTCTTTATTTGATGGTGTCTGTCCTTATCCTCTGCTTGATCTGGCGCGCATGCAGGAGTCTTCTCTGGCTGTCAGCCCTGACCCTCAGTCAGGCAGAGCCATGAGGGAAAGCATGCTCAGTGACAATGGTCAGTGGGTCAATTTTGTCATCACTCTGCAGGCTGCAGCCATGAGCCGTCCGGTGCTGGCCGATCCTTTTAAAGGCAAGGCAAGAAGCGCCAGTGCCTCAGGAAAGGCTCAGGTTGAGGCCGTACCGGCATGGCATGACACTGTCTCCTTAACCAGAGATCATAAGGACAATGTCAGCACGGTTATGAAGATGACAGTGGAGGCTGTTGCCCAGTATCTTTATGACAGCGGACTGAGGACCATCAGCATGGTGGACAACAAGGGTAATGTCTTCACTCTGGACAGCTTCAACTCTGATGAAATGGCTGTGACCATCAATATGATGCTTATTGCCTGGCTTGCAGGTCAGGCTGCTCCTTTCCCTTGCATGGCTTCACTCAACAAGAAGTGCGTCTTTCAGGACGGTGTTCCTGTGGTGGTCAACAAAGAGAACTCTTCAGACAACAGCAGCTTTGATTACGATACTGCCAGTACTTATCTCTATGGCGATCTGGACAGCATGTTAAGCAACAGACGCCTCATGCAGCTAAGTCGCTGCTGGCTGGACTACTACCTGACCATACTGGCCCCTAAGTTCAACGCCGGCAGTTAACCGGGCTCACCACCAGGCTCCAGCTCAATGCCATCCTGCAGTCTGGCAGTCCGGGTCGGAGCCCTGGTTTGAGCAAATGCATCTTTATAAGGTTATGGTATGTGCCTTGCCATAACTGTCACCAGAATACGGGCATCATCATATCCGCTGCGCAATGCCTGAGCGGCATCAGCTGGAAGTAGAAAGTATCAGATAAGGATCAAGACATGAGCAGCAGAAAATCAGGACCAGCAACAAAGCCTCTTGATGTCATGAAGTTCAAAATGGCTCAGCCATCGCTCATTGAGGCCAGTGCCGGTACCGGTAAGACCTATACCATTACCAATCTGGTACTCAGAGCCCTTCTTGGTGTGGGTAAGAAAGAGAACAATCTTGATCGTCCGCTGCAGATAGACGAGCTGCTCATCGTAACCTTTACCAATGCAGCCACCTCTGACCTGCGTCAGCGTATTTATGAGCGTATCCGCTTTGCACGTACCTGCATTGAGGAATTCATCAGTTTTGCCATGTCCCATGTCAATGACGCCCTTGCTCTGCGCTCGGACAATATAGTCATGGACAGCGAAAATGTGGCCCGTAAGATAAAGAAAAAGGCCGGTAGCCTCAAAAAAACAGGCAAGGGTACTGGCAAGAGCAGTGGCAGCAGCAAGGAAAGTGGCAAGGGCAGCGGCAAGGGAGGCAGCAGCGGTAAAAACGCCGCTTCAGTAAGAGTAAAGTCCCGCAATGGCGTGGGCCTGGACGGAGACAGCTATGAGTATCTTGACGGGGCGGGCGCTGCTGATGAGAGCAATGTCATTGATGAGGAGCGTCATGCCTTAAGTCAGGCCCGCAATTACTCCGAT
The DNA here is from genome assembly GCF_023050955.1 of Anaerobiospirillum sp. NML120511. Classification (NCBI taxonomy): domain Bacteria; kingdom Pseudomonadati; phylum Pseudomonadota; class Gammaproteobacteria; order Aeromonadales; family Succinivibrionaceae; genus Anaerobiospirillum; species Anaerobiospirillum sp. NML120511. The sequence continues at coordinate 9,201 of NZ_JALKIK010000023.1, read as the reverse complement.
GAGGAGCTGCAGGATATCCTCATTGAGATCAGGGTAGCTGACGCTCTGGCCAAAATTGATATTCACGATGATGTTATTACCTCAATTATTGAGGATCTGCTTGATCGTAATGACACTCCGCTGCGCCAGGCTGCTCTGATTCTGGTACGTGCTGAGCGTCGTATCAATCAGGCCGCTATCTGTACCATTCACTCTTTCTGTAACAGCACTCTGACTCAGATTTATGCTCTGGAGTCAGGTGAGGCTTTTAATACTGAGCTCAGAACCGATCTTGCCGACCTCGAGCATGAGGCCTGGTATAACGTCTGGCGCCGCCTGTTCTATCGCAATGACAGTTCTGCCGTGCTGCTCAATATGATGGGTACTGCCGAGCCTGAGGGACTGCAGAGTGTTATTCATCAGCTCAATTCAGTACGCCTGTCTTCACCTCATGAGGGCTTTTACGGTTTTGAACTGTCCGGTTTTGATCGCATTATCAAAGGCTGCGGACTGAGCTTTGATCCGGCTTCAGATCTGGAAGAGCAGTTTACTGCTTTCATTCCTGTTCTGGAGAATATGTACCATCAACTCAGTGACGTGGTGACTTCACGAGCCCGCGATTTTGTCAAAAACTTCAGTTTTGCAAAGCTGTGTACCTACTTTGATCCTCAGACCTGTGACTTTGGCCCGGCCTTTAACATCACCAGCAAATTTGCTCTCAGAGGACCGGCCAAACCAATGATTACTGTTCTGGGTGAAGTGCTGTCACTTACCGAGCAGCTCATTGAGTTTGAAAACGGCCGTGAGATTGAAGAGCTCAGAGAGGATGCAGACTGGCGTTTGATGACCTCTGAGATCAACTCGAAAGTTGAGTTCCTGCTCAAGGGCAAGATTAAAAGCGACACCTATGTCTATACAGTGGAAAGCCTGACCAAGAACAAGGCCCAGCCTGAGGAAAGGGCCGTGTTTGAGGAGTTTACCGCTCCTGTTTCGCTTTTCCTTGACGAGGTCAGGGCAGCCGTAGCTCCTTTTGACGTGATGCGCAAAAGCGGCGACATCATGGTGCGCACCCTTACTGCAATATGCATGATTCGCGAGACCGACCGTCTTTGTAAGGAACAGCATGTCATGAGCAATGATGATGTGCTGCGCCGTCTTGATCATGCCCTCAATGGCCGTGGTGCCATGGGTGACCGCCTGGCATGGGCCATACGCTCCCGCTATCCTCTGGCCATGATTGACGAGTTCCAGGATACCGATCCTGTTCAGTTCAATATCTTTACCCGCATCTACCTCAATGAAAAAGCCCTGGAAGAGGGGGCTTACTGCTATCTCATTGGCGATCCTAAGCAGTCGATTTATGCCTTCCGTGGCTCTGACATCAATTCCTATCTTAAGGCCAGGAGCAAGATTGATGAGCTGACCTCAGGCAAAGGTATTTATACCCTGGACACCAATTACCGATCCTCACCTGATGTGGTGGAGTCGAGCAATGCTGTCTTTGATACTGTGCTCAATCACGCCAACATCAATCCTTTTGATGACAGCAATATCCGCTTTACCCCGGTAAACTCAGGTCTTGCCAACAGACTCCATGCCCGCATCAAATCCACGGGCAAGGGCAAGGGCGATGCTCAGCTGCTCGATCGCGACTTCAGCATAGACAACATGCAGCGCTACCTGGTAAGCGCCGCCGCTGCAGACACCAGCAGCGATGCTGCCGCCGCTGCTGACGCTGGCGCTGACGCCGCTGGCGCAGCCGCTGCAGACGCCGCCTCCGAGGGCGGCAGCTCATCTTTCCATTCGGTGCTCAGTGGACTTAAGTTTTCCCAGCCTGCCAATACCTATATTGTTGATTCAGGCAGCGACTTTTCCAGTGCCGCAGCTCTTAGGGGCAACTATGCCCGCTGCGCGGCCATGCTGGTAAAGAAAATTCTTAATGACGGCAAAATAGTCAAAGACGGAGTGTCACGTCCAGTCAGGTCAGGTGACATTGCTGTGCTGGTACGCTCAGTGTCTGAAAATGACATGATCCAGCAGGCCTTTAAAAAGCTCAATATTCAGAGCGTGTATTTCTCTGATCGATCATCAGTGCTCAAAAATGAGGGTGAGCCTACCACTGAGGCCATTGATCTCATGTATCTGATGGAGGCTATGTGTGACTGCACCAGCCGTGAAAAGGTCAGCCGTGTGCTGGGCAGCCAGCTGCTGTCTCTTACCACAGAGCAGTTCAAGGCCAGAGTTTCAGGTGACAGTTTTGAAAAGGAAGTAGCCATACTGCAAAGCTGTGCTCATACCTGGGCAGTCTATGGCTTTATGCCGGCTTTTCTGCAGTGGGCCGATCACAGTGACCATCAGGTCAGTACCCGACTGTTACGTCAGACAGGAGGTGAGCGTCTTTACACCAACTACACCCATGTAGCCGAGATCATTCAGTCTGCTCACAATCACAAGGTGGGTATTCAGTCACAGCTGCACTGGTTCATTACCACCCTGGAGCGTCCGGTAAGCGAGTTTGATTCTGACGACATACGCAAGCGTCTGGAGTCTGAGCAGGACCAGGTAAAGGTCATGACTATCCACAAGTCCAAGGGTCTTGAGTTCCCTGTGGTCATCATGCCTAATCTGTGGATCTGGCAGAGGGAGAGCAGCCGGGACTCCTCTACGGTCAAGTTTTATGACGCTGAGGAGGCCCAGCACATGGTGCTGGACTTTGAGCCGCAAAGAACGGTCAACATTACCCGTAGTCTGCCAGTGGTAGACAGCACTCCTGCAGATACGGGCAAGGTTATGTCCGTGCAGTCAAGGTCAACTCCAAAGGATCTGAGCGAAGATGAAGAGCGTCGTGAAAACACCCGTCTTCTGTATGTGGCCATTACCCGAGCCCGCTATGCAAACTTTATCTTCACAGGTGGTGTAAGCCGTCTGTCCAGCAACATGATTCCGTCATCACTGGCTGCCATGCACGGCAGGACCGATCTTGCCAATGTCATTGACGAGAGCCGTGACAACATGGTCTGTCCTGCTCCGCATGGCAACAGCGCCGATCATCAGCTGCTGTTAAATGCTGCTGCAGCCATGCCTGAGGCCTTTACCATTCTCGATGGCAAAACTCTGGACGATGACTATCAGATCCTCGCTGACAGGCTCAATCCGCTCAGCTCAGCCACCACCGACCCCGCCGCAGCTGACGCCGCTGACAGCGTCGCCTCCGCCGACAGCGTCGCTGTCGCTGCGCCTGCAGCAGATGCTGCTGCAGGCAGTGCCAGCAGCCGTGAGTTCACTGATGAGCAGGAGCTGCTCGATGCTGAGCAGTTTGAGGTGCTCATCAGTAATAAGCAGAGCATTGCCCAGTCATTCCTGATGCGCAATGCCATTGACTCAAGCTTTAACATTGCCTCGTTCTCAAGCATTGTGAAGGGCGTGAAGAGCCCGGCCAATCCAGGTGGTGCTGATGGCAGTGATGAGGACAGAAGCGATCGCGGCAGCAGCGATGATACCGACTCTTCATCACAGGCCCGCATCGCCCAGCAAAATGGCGGCTACGACTTTGATGATCCTCAGTCAATTCTCTCTGAGCAGTACTGTGATGACAGCCCGGCCATAACCGGACCTTGTGTCAGCGTGAATAAGAAGTGCAGCCGTGAGCTGCAAAGCAAGCCTGAACTGTCATGGTCAGCTCTTATGAACAGCAACTGGCACAGCGGCATTTATCACAACTACACAGGCTTCCGTGAGGAGATTGCTCTTGATAAGCCGCTGTATGCCACCTTCCCGCGTGGCAACAATGCCGGCTCATTCATGCATGATGTGCTGGAGCACATTGAGTTTGAAAAGATCAGACAGGAGGGCTTCCAGACTCATCTGAACCTTAATGTGGTTCCTGAAGTGGTTAACAGTTCGCGCTACAGCTCGGTACTGCGCCTGGTGTCTCAGGACAGTAATCTCACTCATAAGCCGCTGTCCGAGTGGTTTAACGATGTGGTCGAGGCCCCAATTGTTCAGGGCAAATACCACACTCTGGCCCTTGCGGATCTTGAGCCTGTCTCCTATGAGCGTGAGATGAGATTCCTCATGTCCAACAGATTTCTGCAGAGCTCAAAATTAGACGTGCTCTGTCGCAGGGTGGCAGCCGATCTGCTGCCTCATGATCTGCAGTACCTCAAAAACGGCCTCAGACTGAGCCCTTCTGAAATCAGAGGTTTTATTACCGGCTCTATTGACCTTGCCTGCCGCTTTGATCTCAATGCCCGTCTGCAGCTGCGTGAGCGTCCTGACCTTTATGCCAGCCTCGACAGTGAGAGCGCTGACAGCATCAGCCGTCAGCTTAAAGCAGCCCGCACTGCCAGACTCAATGGTGTGGCAAATCTCAGTGAGTGCGATCCTGAAATGTTTGCTGATGCCAGCTTTGAGCAGGTTCGCAGACAGTGTGTTTCTGACGAGGGCCGCTGCTGGCGCTACTACGTTATTGACTACAAATCCAACTATCTGGGCGACAGCTATGATGACTACAGCCGTCATAACATGATTTCGGCCGTGTACAAGCATCGCTACGATCTGCAGTTCATGATCTACACCCTGGCTCTGTACCGTCATCTCAAGCGTCGTATGGCCATTCCATTTGATGCCGGCTATGAGCAGCTGCGCGAGTTTTATGACAGCAACGTGGGCAGTGTGCTCTACCTCTTCCTGCGCGGCATGAAAGCCAACTATATGCGTGACGCTCTTTCAAGCGGTGTATTCTCAACCCGTCTTGATTTCAGCGTGGTCTACGAACTCGATCAGATCCTCTCAGGCGCAGAGCACTAACTGCCACAGCCCAGCGCGCCAGCTGGCCCGCCTGCCACGTCGGCAAGGCCCTGCGGCATGGTCGGCCAGTCGGCGGCGCCAGAACCCTTAACAGAATATTTGGATTACCTCAGACGAGCCCAATCTGTCATGACCAGAGATCATCAGGCCCCTCAATCAGCAGCTGAAGGAATGGAAATCATGTCCCCTGAAAACAAAGAAAGTTCAGACAAGGTAACAGGCAGCTCAGCTGCAGCCACCAGGACTGCCCGCACCAGAAAAAGCACTGCCAGTGCCGCATCAGGCAGCCGTACCAGGAGCTCCAGAGCAAAGACCAAAGCAGCCGCTGCAGCAGCTGCTCCTGCACCAGATCCATCCCTGGCATCGTCAGCACCTGAGTTCCCTGCCTCCCAGGCATCTCCGGAATCTCCGGCAGCTGATACGGAACTGATGGCTGGCCGTCAGACCATGCTCTTTGCAGACAGCAATGAAGGTGAGGACGATTTGGATACCATGTTCAGGCGCCGACTGAACGAGGAAGTTTTCCATGCTGCCAGTTCCACCACAGCTCCAGTCACCAGCCCGGGCACAGCCTCCAGCCAGCCGCAGTCCCTTGAGGACATTGATGGCCCGCTTTTTGACGGCATTGACAGGTCAGAGCCTGTATATGGTGACCCTGGCCATGTGTATCATCAGGACGCTCATATGTATCATCAGGACGCTCATATGTATCATGAGGATGTCCCCCAGTATCATGACGATGTCCACGGGTATCCTGAGGATAGCCAAGGGTATCCTGATGAATCATATGAGGCGTACAGCTCTGATTATCAGCCATATGTAGCTTTAAACAGTGCCAGTGACAGAGCAGCTCTCAAGGAGCTGATGACTTTCTACGATCTCAGAAAACATCAGGACCTGGATTTTTCTGCTCAGGATCGTGAAGATGCAGCTCTGACCGCCAGGGAAAAGACCATTGTCAGACGCGCCCTGTCTCGTAACCGTGAGCCTGCCGGTGAGCTGCTGACAGCTGCCAGCGATGCTGCCCGCCGTGATGAGATGCGTATCAATATGGCCCGCTTCTGCTATGCCCCTGAGGAACTCTACGGTGAGCGCAGCTGGTTTGAGCCTTATGAAAGCTCTCCTCTGTCCAGTGAAACCAGCTCCGGTTTTAACGTGTATTTCTCCCAGGCAGACGCCCGTGGCCTTGTTGAGCTGGCCCGCAGCTGTCCTCATATTGAGCGTATGGATGTGGCTTTTGTAGAGTATCTGCAAAGTCATTTCCCTATGGCCTGCAAATATGATCAGCAGTCATTTAATGTGGTGATCTTTGCTCTGTTCTCACAGATGAGCGATGGCCATATCTGTATTAATCTGAACTCAGTTACCAGCATTTATGAGTGCATCAGCCACTGGTGCGATCTGGCAGCTGATCTGGAGCGTCGCAACCAGCCTGCAGAAGAATTAAGACAGTTCATATATCTTGCCCAGTACTATGCTCCATCAGGTACAGAGGCTCTGAAAAAGCTGTTGTCACGCTCGGTGGCAACAGGCAGCGCCCATGAGAATAACTCACCTCTTGTCTTTGATCTGGACCGTTTGTACATACGACGCTACTTTGATTACGAGCGCCAGATAGCCAGTTACATCAAAAATGTCACCCATATCGAATTTGATGAGGCTAAAAAGGAGCGCCTGAGAGAGCTGATTGCCATTCTCTTCCCAAAACAGGAGGATGTTCCGGGCGTCAACTGGCAGATGGTGGCTGCTGCCATGTCTGCTACCTCCCGCTTCTCTGTTATTTCAGGCGGTCCTGGTACCGGTAAGACCACCACAGTGCTGCGCATTATTCTGATGCTTATCTGCATTGATGAGCGCAATCGTAAGATTAAGATGTGCGCCCCTACCGGCAAGGCTGCTGCCCGTATGGGTGAGTCCATTGCCCGTCAGCTCAAGAGCGCGTCCATCCGTAAGACCATAGACCAGCTCGCTGCCCTTACCGGCATGAGCTCAGAGCAGATTTGCTCTTTTATTCCTACTGAAGCTGTAACGGTAAAGCGCCTTATCAAGAGTGTTCCTAACCGTGCCACCCCGGTATTCAATGCCGAGCGTCGCCTGGTATGTGATGTTCTGGTGGTCGATGAAGTTTCCATGCTCGACATGGCTCTGTTCTACCGTCTTATAGCTGCCCTTGAAAACCAGTGTCAGCTAATCATGCTTGGTGACAAGGATCAGCTCTCCTCTGTAGAGGCCGGTGCAGTTCTTGCCGAACTGTGCGCCTGTCTGCGCTACGATCCGGACAGCCGTATCACCAGAGAGAATCTCGACTTTATCTGCTATCTGACAGGCTACAGACCTGAGGAGCTGCTCACTGCCGGTCTTGCAGATCACGTGGCTTTACTGCAGTACAGTTACCGCTCCCGTGATGTACCGCAAATCGGTCAGCTGGCCAGCCTGGTCAACAAGCCCCTTGATCAGGATGAGTCAGCTGCCGACGAGCAGTTCAGAGGTACCATTCTTGATTATCTTGAGGCTGAGGAGAGAAAGCGCGAGAGCCTGGTACAGGGGATTCTTGATCTGGAGGGGGCGGATAAGGAGAGCGATGCTGTTCAGCTGCGCACTCAGGAAGTGCTCGATCTTATTGCTCAGGACAAGCTTCATGCTGTTGATTTTGTACCTCTGCTTTCTCAGGGGGAGAGCGCTGATCCTCTTATGCAGGCTGCTGCAGCTGCTGCCGGCATCAGGACCTCAGCAGGCCTGAGTCACGACCATGCAGCCGAGGAGTTCTGTATTCACTTTGCCCGCAACTGCGTACGTCCAGGCTGCAGCGACAACTATGCTCCTTTCCTTGAGTATCTGCAGAGCCGCAACTTCACGGTCTCTTCAGATCCTGAGGAACTTGAGGGCATTTTCAGACTCATGGATCAGTTCCGTGTGCTGTGCTCCAACCACAGCGGTCACTTTGGTGACATCAGGGTAAACCGCCACATTGAGCATGAGGTTAAGAACACCTATCTGCGCGAGTACGCCATTGGTAATGAAGAGCGCTTCTTCCCGGGACAGATTGTGCTCATCACTAAAAACGATAATGTCCTCAACCTGGTAAATGGCTACGTAGGTTTCTGCGCCTTTCTCAAGGATGACGCCACCACTGCCACTGGCGCAGCCCCGTCGGCCGGCGCCGGTGGCAGTGCACCAGAAGACACTGCCACCGCATCATCAGGTGCAGCTGCCTCCGCACCGTCCACAGCTGCCTCCGCAGCCGCAACCGGCCGGAGCCGTCGCCAGAAGATCAGGCTTGATGATGGCGGCCGACGTCTGAGAGGATTCATTCCAATGGGTATTGTAGAAAGGGATGGTCGCAGCGTGCTCGACGTGAACATCATCAGCCCTATGCTGCTTACCAGCTGCGAGTCCGGTTTTGCCATGTCAGTTCACAAGTCTCAGGGCTCTGAGTATGACCGCGTTTGCATCATGCTCTCAGATCGTCCAAACCGTGTTCTGACCCGTGAACTTGTCTATACAGCCATAACCCGTGCCAAGAAGTCTGTACAGTTGCTCGGTCCAAAGGCCTCTCTGTCCAGCTCTCTGGCGAGATCAGTTGAGCGCGCCAGCGGTCTTGCCCTGCGTCTGCGCAACTGACCTCCATCTTCATACCTTAAACCGGCTCAGCTTCACCGCTGATCTGGCAACCAGTGACCGAAGGCAGCCGCAAGGCTGCCTTCGGTCATTGAGGTCTGCCGGGCTGCTATCAGCAGCCACGAAGTGTAAGAGCCATCTGTGCAGCAGCCCCTACAGCAGAAGAGCCATCTGTGCAGCAGTACCAGCTGCTGAAGAGGCACCTGGGCGACAGCACCAGCCGCTGAAGAGGCACCTGGGCGACAACACCAGCCGCTGAAGAGGCACCTGGGCGACAACACCAGCCGCTGAAGAGGCACGACGCAGCGTTAAGGTATGGGCATGACACCAGAACAGAGGAAAGGTGAGGAAAACAAAACGAAACCAGTTGAGGAGGAAGAACAGGAGGGGCAGATGAGGGGAAAAAAGAGAGGCTGAGAGGATTAAGGGGGCAGAAAATGGTGAAAATGCCATATTTAAACTTTTGATCGTAACGCCCAGGGGAAGAAAAGTTAAGCTGCAAAAGTCGATATAAATCGCATTTTTAGAAGAAAGTTAAAATTTTTTTAAATTTTTTGTGAAAAAAGTGTTGACCCTGTGGTGAAAATCATTAAAATACGTTTCCGCTGTGACGCACTGAGCGAATCAGCTGCAAAAGCCCAGCGCTTTGAAGTTCTTTAAAAATCAGATAAGTACAGACAATCTGTGTGGGTTCTTTAAGTTAAGAACTTTGAGTTTTGCCAACAAACTGGCAACTGGTTACAGTTGCACTTCAAACGAATCATTAAAGTGAAGAGTTTGATCATGGCTCAGATT
>NZ_JALKIK010000022.1:0-86063 GCF_023050955.1 Anaerobiospirillum sp. NML120511 | reverse complement strand
AAACAGGCATCAAAATCAGTGATGCCCAGATGAAATCGATAGACATGGAACCCATTGGGCCATTTCCTCTCTGGAACTATCGAATCAATGGTTTTAAAAGATCAATTTAATTGCTTACAGTTCCTTAATGGTCGCAGATATCTCAATAATGTCCAGAATCAGCTGACTACCACATACCAGAGACTCTCCTCAGGCCTGAGAATTAACAGTGCCAAAGACGACGCCGCTGGCTTACAAATCAGCAGCCGCCTGACAACTCAGATTAACGGCCTCAACCAGGGTAACCGCAATGCCTCTGACGGTATTGCCTTTGCTCAGACTGCCGAAGGCGCCATGGACGAAATCACTGGCATGCTCCAGAAGATTCGTACTCTGGCTGTTCAGGCTCGTAACGGTACCAACACTCTGGATGATCGTAAGGCCCTTGGTAAAGAGGCTTCAGCTCTCGCTCAGGAAATCACTCGTATTGCCAAGCAGACTACTTTCGGTGGTGCTCAGATTCTTGACGGTGCTGCGGGCCTGCTAACCAAGGGTGGCGGCGGTGGTGCTAACGCTGGCAAGAATGAGATTGGTAAGCTTACCCTTCAGGTTGGTGCTAACAAGGGCGATACTATTGACTTTGAAATCACTGCAATGAAGTTCTCGAACATTGCCTCTGCTGCTAAAGTAGATAAGGGCAATGCACTTGAAAAGTTCTGGAGTGCTGGCAAAAACAACGGACCAACAAGCATTACTTTCACAGATGCAGCTAATGTTGATATTGCAATTGAATCACTTGATAAGATGATTGCAGCTGTCGACGCAAGTCGTGCTGGACTAGGTGCAATCCAGAACAGATTGGAGTCCTCAATACGTAACCAGGCTAACGTTTCTGCCAACCAGGCTGATGCCCGTAGCAGAATTCGTGATGCAGACTTCGCCGAAGAGTCTGCCAACCTGTCCCAGCAGTCCATTATTCAGCAGGCTGCTGCCTCCATGCTCATGCAGGCTAACACCCGTCCACAGCTGGGTCTGTCCCTGTTAGGCTAACAGCCCTGTCTGGCAGCCTTAAAGACTGTCAGTTTCATCAGCTGTTCTAATAAAAAGCCCTCTGGTCCTTTCAGATCAGGGGGCTTTTTACTGCAAGCATTATGTTAAGTGCTTTACAAAATATTTAGTAAGTGCTTTAGTTGCATTTTCGGTTTCTGCAGGACCAGCCGCTCAAGGTCCTATACCTCTCCTCGTATCAACCCTCACTCCTGACCCTCCTGCACTCACTAATCTGCGCGCATCAATAACATCCATCTCCTCTTCGGCCCAACTGTTCGTGCGATACACTTCCTCCAGCCTTGTCCCTTTGAATTGTTCATTTTTAACAGTCTTGAAGCACAGTCCCAACGACTAAAACCCTTCCTCTTTCGTGCATTTCCTTGTCGACAAGACCCGCGAGCCTCTTTTGCTGTCTCACGCTATCAACATCGTCAAGTCTGTCCTTCTTGATATCTTTAACATTCACACTCTTACTTGGCTCAGAATTTGCCAACTGTAACCATTTGTAAAGCAAGACATACATTTTCTAATGCAAAAGCACTCGCACCATCCCTTTCTTTCACGCCTGCATTCTCACCTCGGACCTGTCTTTTCAGACGTGCAATCGTGTTGAGTGGCTACTCGACTGACTTGCCGCTTGTCAGGAGGCAAGTATGGCGTCGAGCCTGTTTCAATGCATTCTTGCCTGTCTTACTGCATTCATAAATACCATCGATCCATCCATCCTTTTATCCGTAGATCCATCCCCACCGACTAACAGCCTCCTGCTATTTGATGATGACCTGTCATACAACTGGTTTTGTAATGTTTAGGTACATGGCCAGGTGTGTCATTAGTATCTCTCGCTGCAATGTGGACTGCTGAGGATGCTGAGGCTGTATTCAGCTTGTTCATAGGCCCTTATACCATCGCCTCTGCAAAGCCTGTTACTCTCGCCACGGCTTCGTCTTCTGCTTCGTCCAAGCTATGTGCTGTCTTGATGCCTCTACACCCGTACCTGTGTGCGGGCAAGAGGCTGATGGTGCTTTTGTGATCAAATAGATCTTATAAGCATTGTCCGGTGTTATCTTCATGCGTCATGTGCTAGAATCCATCTCCACACTGTGTCTACGCCTCAGTGTTGGACATTTTTCTTTGCAGCCTCTTGTGAGTGCATGGTTATGCCCGTCGCATCAATGATCCTCATGGCGTTCATACAGTACTCAGCTTTTGGCCCAGCCTTGTTATTCTGAGCTGGTGCAGCTGGTCTGTTGATGCGTTCCTTTTGGGTTTATTGCCTGGTGAGCATGATTTTTCACTTGGATCGTATGGAAAAATGATAAAATCCAGAGGCTGTCATGAAAGACATTTCAGACAGCCCAAGATCCGCAGTTATGCCGCGTCCCTGTGGGACATTAAGCTGCTGCGGCTAATCAGACATAAGGAACATGTCTGTCAGTTCCTGAGCAGTACTTACTAAGATATCAGTCCCGGCTTGAGCCTTCTGGTCTCCTGCTATGGGTAAAATCACTGCTCAGGTACCTGTCCCTTTCACGGCAATGCATAAGCCCTGAAGGCGCAGACAGTTCAGACATCACCGACACAGTTAAGAATCTTTTCTGTGTACCATGGCTTCATTCATGACAGACCATGGCATCTCATTTTCTTTTACCTGAGCATAAGGTATGCAGCCTGTGCTTAGTACCATTCACAAGCCGGCAGTACCCTGACAATTCAGGCTTCAGCTGATCTTTTACCACTTCCCTTACCCCTTTACTTTAATTCTGCAGCAGCCTGACAGGCTGGTGTCCTTATCCTGTTGTTTTGGCTATACCCGGTAATAACACCCGGGAGTGCAAAACGGACCTGGCAGGCTCAATGCTTTGAGCAGTTAATTGCTCTGTTCTTCTGGCTTTTGACTATCGTAAGTCAGCACACGTTTTATGGACCTGCACTGTTGCCGAAAGCGGCTTACAGACACAGGGCATTTGTCTTGTTAAGGACGATGCATAGCCAGGGCTGGGCTGGGCAGGACATGAAAGACAGGACATGACAGTCAGGCTATGGTTAGGGGCCCGCAGGTTGAAGACGAGGAAAGCCAGGGCATCGCAATACCCGGCTGGACCTTGCAAGGCCTGGCCATGCTGTAGCTTGCAGCGCCTGGCCCAGCCGTAACTTGCAGCCCAGTGTCATTGCATGCTTCACAAAGCAACAGGCTGCGTACTGTGCCCGGCAATGTCCCTGTGTCCAGGGTAAAGCATTGCTCTGCTGTACCTTGCAGGCGATATCCGGCCAAATCCTGCGGGGCTGGGCCCGGCTGGTTCGGGCAATGTAATGCCGGGCTTGATTAAGCCTGGCTGGACTGCATACTGGCTGTTTGATGCGCTGGTGCAGCTGGTCGCGGCAAGCCCTGGCTCTGGCCTTTGACATGGCTCAGGCTCATGCTCAGGCTTATGGCCATTGTCCTGCCGATGCCGGGCAAGCCCATGGCAACGCAAAGCAGGCCTGGTCAATGGCCAGCTCAGCCATGTCTTTCCACGGGATGCACTGTGAGGCGTTGCCCAAAAGCCAGTGCCTTACAGGCATGCAGCCCTGTTTTTCATACAGATCCGTGTTGCATCCAGCTCAAAGGCAATCTGCATCAGTTAACTGGTGTGACCTGCCTCAATTGCACGGCAAGCTCTGCACTGCCTGCAGGTCATATCCGGCATTGTGGCAGGTTGGCCTCTGGATACTGTAATCCCCGGCTCAGGTACCGTTACTGATTCTGGTGCTTTTGCCTGCTATGGGTGCGTGCGTATGCATGGAGCCTGATGGTGCTCAAGTCGAGGTGCTGTGGTACGGACCATGTGCTGAGCTGTACCCGGCTGGTGCTGTAAACGTATTGATGCTGGGCTCTACCTGTTCTTGTGTTGAGCTCCTGTCAGCAGAGCTCATGCAACTCAGTACAGCTTCTGGTAACTAAGTACGGCTTCTGGCAGATCTGTACGTCTAGGTACAGGTAAGGAAATAAAGGTGCCCGCAGTTGTGTGCAGCTGCCTGTCGGAGCAGCCAGTACACCGTGCCTGAGAAGGGCTAACAGGTACCATTTGCTGTGTTCAGGATGGCTGTGAGCAGATCCAGTGCGGGCCGAGTGCCTGGTGTGAGGGCACTGCGCTGTTGAGAGAAGTCCTCATCTCTATGGATTCCTGTTCTTGCCATGTATACCCCGTAAGGTGCTTTGCACCTGCGGGCCAGGATTACTGCAAAACTGACTGCCCTGGGGTCAGATGTTTATTATCAATGGGCTGCAGGAGTAACTGTATGTACTCCTGGCAGCTTATGACTCCCTGCTACAGGGAGTCGATCAGGCCTGAAGCTGACAGTAGCAGCTTCAGTCCTGTCAGGATTTGTCATTTTTAACTGCCAGCCTGCGGACAGACAAACACCTTAAAAGCTGTCCTCTGGCATCAGCAGCTGTACAGCAAGCGTGAGGCTGGACTTTTGCGCTGTAAGGCCTGTGGGCAGCTTACCGGCCCAGCGGCCTGCGCAGCCCAGCGACTGTCTGGCCCTGTGGGCTTGCAGGCTGGGGCCATGTTTCAAGGCCATGCCTCGCATAAAGGCAATGCCGGCCTTTGCTCGGGCCTGCCTCTGTTATCTTGCCCGGTAATGTCGTTAGTCATGACCGGGCCTTACGCTGTGTTGCTGCTCTTAAAGGATATGTGCGTCTGTTATGCCCAGCTGCGATGTCAGATATGAAAGGCTGACGCCATGCTATGACCGGCATCTGCCAGGGGGCTGTCCACTGACAGCTGCATGGGCAGCACAGTCGTGCTGTGGAACTGCTCTGTCCAGCCCAGCCATGGCCTGTTCTGCATTCATGCCGCACAGTGGACTGTTCTGCCTTTGCCCATGCCTGCGGATAGTATGAGTCTTCCTGTGGCCTGTGCTCTGCTCTTTGAGCTGGGGCGGCAGGTCAGCAGGTCTTGGGCTGCTGCTCTAATGCAATGCGCTGTGTCCATGCTTGTGCCTGTTCTGTGTGTTAAAGGGCCCAGATGGGGCTCTTTGCTGTCTAACAGTCAGTGCGGCTGTGCTGATGCTGTCAGCTAAGCCCAGCCCTTCTGAATCTGCCGGTCAGCACAGGTTGCATCACGGAGCAGCTGTGAGACCGTTAAACCGGGCAATCAGTCCGGCTATAGCCTGAAGCTGTGCTCTGTGCCAGCCAGGATGACTATGGAAATTGCTGTCGTCAGTAGAGCATGTGCTGCAGGCCTTGCTCCGACCCGGGCCATGTCCCTGTCCCTGGTCCTGGTTGCCGGGACTGCCGTACTGCATGGCAGGAGGCAGCTGTAGCCAGCTGCCGCTGCTGATCGCTTAATGGATATGCTGCCTCCCTGGCAGACTGGTGCTCAGTCATACAGGCTTGCGCTGTGGCCGGCCTGGAGGCCTGGTGACCGGGTTATCTTGGAGGAGGTCGTATGGCCGGGCTGAATGCAGGGGCGGATGCTGGCTGGCAGGGCCGTTGGATCTGTGCTGTGCTGCGCTGTGCATGGGCGGGCAGAGCGCTGTGGTCAATACATCAGGAGTACATTTATGGAATATGCAGATAACCATAACAAGGGTCACGACTGGATGAAAGCAGCCAGCCCTGAGGGCTGTCCTGCTGATGTGGCCATGGCTGTTACTCTGCTGGCTTTCTGCACCGGCTATACTGACGCTGCATCTGTCAGTGCCATGGCAAGAGCCAACCATGACACCTTTGCCCGTATCTTTCCTGATTACCCCCTCAATGATCTCTCCGAAGACATTATCCGCCGTGCCCTGATCTTCATTGGCAGGGAAAATTCCCCACGTCTTCTGGAAAAGTTCTTACTGCCTGTTATAGGCAATGCTCTGACCCGCTGTCCTGAGGACGATACCACTACCATCATTGCCCCGGCTGCCCATAGTGAAGACCAGCAGCCATCCCCGGCTCTGCCGATGCGAGCCGGTGGTGCTCTGGGGCATATTATGGTACCGGGATCAGCTCAGGGCCGTGCTTCAATAAATTCAGCATACAGGGCAGCAGCCCAGTCAGATACAGGTACAGCCAGCTTAAGCGTACCTGGCCTTCCGGCCGGCACTGCCATGGCACCTGCCCTGCCGGTAGCTGGCTTACCTGCCTCTGCCGGCTTATCTACAGATGCCGGTACTGTGCCCTCAGGAGCTGCAGCCAGTGCTGCAGCCGGTGCCCTGCCAAATGTATCAGAGCCTGCAGCTGCCACTGCATCTGCTTTAGCTCAGGGCACTGCCGCCAGTAGCCAGCCGGAGTCAGCTGCTGTAGTCGAAGCCGCAGCCAGCGTTGACGGCCGTGCCTGCTGTGAGCATGGGGCCACTCTGTCTCATTTCCATACTCAAGACCATGCTGATGAACAGGTTCATACTCATACTCATACTTATGCCAATGGCAATGCCCATGCCGCAGCCTCAGGCTCTGGCCTAAAGACTGCCAGCGGATTATGGGATCAGCATGAGGACGGTATTCAGGTTCAGTCCTATGGTCCTCTTATCCTCAGTACTGAGCAAAGAGACAGTAATGATCACTCGGTAAACTCACCTGACTTTGCATCTCCATCACCTTCAGGCTTTGATCTGTACCATGATCAGCTTGATAACTGGGATAAGGGAGCCAGCTGTCCTGTGGGCTCATATACAGGATCTCAGGGCAGTGACCTCTGCTCATCAGGAGCAGGGGATATCAAGGTACATGCCCGCAGCTGCGGTCTTGCTGACCGTCAGGGCAGCAATCTTGAGGAGCTTAGTGCTCTTCCGGCCAGAGATCAGACCCCAGACAGTTCCCCAGCTCAGGCCCCATTGAGCTCTCCTGCCCCTGCCTCAGCTGCTGAACAGGTTGCAGCCGGTTCAGCATACAGCCAAGGTGCCCCTGTGACTGCCGATGTTGCACCAGCGGCGGCTGGTAACACCGCTGCCACTGCAGCTGTCGAGACCATAGCAGATGCGGTTGATAAAACTGGTGCCGCAATGGCTGCCGTGACCACATCAGGTGCGACTGACCACACAGCCGCCGCTGCGACGGCTAAGGGCGTATCTTGTACGGCAGATATCACTGGTGCTGCTGTGGCTGCAAGAGCCACATCAGCTCAGGATGCCAAGGGCGCATCAGGTGCAGCCACCGCTTATGGAGCCTCAGTTTCTGCCCGTGCTCATGCTGCATATACTGCCTTAGCAGGGAAGGCCTATGTTGCGTCTGATGCTTTAGGAGGGAGGGCCGATGCTGCGTCTGATGTTACACCTGAATCTGAGGCCTCATCTAAGGCGTCAAGTACCGGTTCTTATACCTCTGTACCTGCGTCTGCATCAGCAGCTGTCTCTGATGATTCCTCTGTTGCCCAAGCTGCCACTAATGGGGCTGATGCCACTGATCATGAGTCTGCTCCTGCTGCACAGAATGCAGCAGCGGCTGCACAAAGTGCTGCAGCTGCCGCTGATGCGGCAGCAAGCTCCAGTGTCAGGGGCAGGACCGGTTCCAGCACCTCCAGTTATGTTGAGAGTGGTGATGAGAGCAGCTCTGATGATGAGTATGTAGACGGAAGAGACAGGGCTTTTAAGCCGGTACTGAGAAATATCATTACTGTCAGTGAAGACCGTACCTCAAAGGGACGAGAGCGTCGTAACAGCTCTTCTGTCTATCTGCCTGCCGGTAAGGGACGTATGACTCTTGAGGAGCTGTCCATATCAGGCGCAGCTGCCTTAAATCAGCTTAGTGGACGTTCCCGCAGCAGCAATGCATACAGCGCTTCTTTTGCCAGCAGTCAGTCACGTTCATCCCAGTGGCTTAGCAGTTCATTAAGAGAACGCTTAAATACAGCCAGCTCCAGTGATAAAAGCATGTTCCCTGCAGTACGCTCAGCCTATACAGGAAGCAATGGCTATCGTGTCTCTGCAGCTGCAGCCATGTCGGCCCTGGCTGCTCTGCCCGGCCGTAAAGGCTCATGGAACGGTGTTACCGGAACCACAGCTGCAAATACTGCTCAGTCACACAATAAGAACAGCCCACAGACCATAACCAGGACTGAAAGCTCAACTGCAGCTCCCAACTCACCATCTGCAGCTGCGGCTACAGCTGTGGCTATCTCTGCTAAAGCTGATGCCTGCGTATCTGATACCAGGAGCACTACAGTTGAGCACGGGGATGCCCGTGCCATGGCAGCTCAGTCCGTAGAGCAGCCTGCTCACTCGCAGGCAGCTGCCATGGGTGCCCCTTCAATGGAGCAGCGTCAGCACCTTGATACCACTGCCACAGCCACCTCAAACGTAGAGAAGCGTGAGCACCAGGATGCTACTGCCGCAGCTGCCCAGTCCAGGGACCAGCGTAAGCACCAGGACGCTACTGCCGCAGCTGCTCAGTCCATGGACCAGCGTAAGCCCCGGGATGCTACTGCTGCAGCTGCCCATGCTGTGGAGCTGCATGAGCACCAGTGTGCTACTGCCGCAGCTGCCCATGCCGTGGAGCTGCATGAGCACCAGGAAGGTATTGCCACAGCTGCCCATGCCGTGGAGCTGCATGAGCACCAGGATGCTACTGCTGCAGCTGCCCATGCCGTGGAGCTGCATGAGTATTCGGATGCCACTGGCACAGCTGCCTCATGCATGGAGCAGCGCAAGTCCCTGGATGCCGTTGTCATGGCGACTCCATCAAGCAAGCATTCTCAGCACCTGGAACACAGTACCCCGGATGCGCTGGCCACGGAGGCACATCAGCATGAAACTGCATCTGCTGGCTGTGATGCTTATGCTGACTCAGCATCATGCGCTTGCCTGTCATCAGGCTCCTGCTCAGTTTCAGGAGCATCTTCAAGCTCAGGACCGGCTACAGGACAGTGCTCAGACCTGCGCTCACAGTCAGGCATGGGCTCAGATATTGATGCTCTTACTGATGCAAAGCTTGGCTATGATTCTGCCTCTGCCACTGGCTCTCAGGGATCTGTTTGTCAGGATGCAGCTGCGACTGCAGCTTCCAATGCAGCATCCAATGCGTCTGGTAAGGACTCTCCTGACCATTGTGCAGCTGAAGCAGTGTCCTTATTTGAGCAAGAGCCTGGAGCTGATCCTGAAGCTGCTTTTAAGGCAGTATCGACAGCCGCAGCCACAGTTAAAACCGCAGGCACAGCTAAAGCCGCAGCTGCAGAAACATCAGCATCCCCATCAGCTCAAGCAGCCCCAGCTACTGTTACAGCCTCAGGTCGCGAAGGTATCGCAAGCAATGCCGCAATAGAACCATTGTCCGGGGAAGAGGTCGTATTAAATGGCCCTTGCGAGCCTGATTTGCAATCCAGGGGCAGGTCTGCAGCTGAGGCCGCCGCCTCTGACTGTCGGCTTGAGCAGGCTTCTCAGCTTGTGGATTTGGCTGCCCGTGATGCCGATGCCCAGGCTGCTGCCTGTGCCAGTGGGCAGCAGGCTCACTGTTCCAGTAAGCAGCTGGCTGAGGGCGTGGTTGCAGCTCAGAGAGCTGATGAGACTGGTCTGCAGGACTCTGACCTTAGTGACAGAGCATCTGACAGTAAAGCTGTAAGTGTCAGTGACTCAGGTGATAACAGTACTGTACTTACTGAAGTATCAGGATATCTCAGTGCCGCCATATCACCTTTAAGTGACGCCCATTCTGGAACACTGATGGGATCTACAGCAATTTCATTAACCGCGGCTGTTACATCTGACCCGTCCTCCTGTGCACAGGAGCAGGCCAATACTTCAGCCCAGACAGCAGGCCATGGCAATCAGGCTACGGTAGCTGGTGACGGCACCGGCAGTGCCAAGGGCTCTGTAGCGGCCTCCGGGACTGTTGCAGCAAATGCTCTGGCCGCCGCCGCTGCTTCAGTCTCGTATAGTGCAGCTCAGGTTGCCGGTGCAGGCGGCGCAGGAAGTGAACGCCAGGCAGCAGGAGCTGTCGGTATTGCTCCGGCAGTTGATGCAGGAGGAGCCTCAGGATCGGCCCCTGTAACTGCAGCCGACGCTGTGGCAGCACACTCAGGACAGCTGTCAGGCACCTCTGACAGTGCTCTTGTTAGCCATCAGGTATCTGAGACCTTCAGACAGTATTATCTGCGTCAGGTAATTAAAACCCTGTCTGAGGCTGATGAGGAATATGGAGCTGCCTGGGCTGAGCTGTGTGCAGCTGTGGGCGTACCGGCTCCAGCCATGGGAGCTGCCGCTACCGCAGCAGCAACTGCGGCAGCTCATGCCGCTGCTGAGGCTGCCGCCACTGCCGCCATGAAGGCAGCAGCGACTGTTGCAGAGTCGCAGCTGCAGACCATGGGAGGCACGGCCACCTGGGGAGCAGGAGGACATGGAGCAGCTCAAATCTCAGGTGCTGCTAATCAGTCATCGGAGACTTTCAGACAGAGGTATCTGCGTCAGACCATTAAAACCCTGGCAGCAGCTGATGAGGAGTATTCAGCTGCCTGGGATGAGCTGTGTGAGAGTACTGCAGGTCTGCACAGGACCGGACTGGCACCAGCTGCGTCTGCGGCTGCTGCTGCCGCCGCAGGCGCAGCCGGTGCAGGCCGTATCACAGCCGAGCGCAGCGGCTTTAAGTCACCATGGCATGAGCTGGCCTTTTATGAGGGCAGCCGAGGTCTTGCCATGGGCTATTGCCTTGATGGCCTTGAGTGCTCAGACAGAAATGGCGCTACTGACCTTGTCCTGTCCTTTGACCTGCGTGGCTGTGTGGTAAGTGCTGCCGGTATGGCCAATCCCCGTATCTTTGTTGAGTCAGTGCTCTTTAACCATGCTGACTACTTTGTAGCCCTCAAGTCATCGCAGAAAGCAGCCTGTCAGACTGTACGCGAGGTATGTGAGCGTACCTGGGGCATACCTGATTTCCAGTACACTTTCATTGACCCGGTCAGTGCACACAGAACTGCTCGTCTCTTTACTCTGGTACCAGGTTCAGCCTTTGCTGAGGACTTCTTGAAAAAGTGGCCCGGCCTTGCACCGGGATCTGCCATGATGGTACGCACCTTAAGTGGCCCGGCCAACTCAGAGGGTGCGCTGGTAGAAGAGCGCTTCTTCCTGTCATCACTGACCTTTGACGGTTCAGACCGCAATGAGCTGCTCTCTGAGGTCATAAGCAATCACTACGACGGCCCACGCTCACGTTCCTGGCTTATGGATATCAACTTCTACCACTATGGCAGCCGCAGCTTTAATGCTGACTATCTTATTGGCACCACTCTGCTGGAGAAGACAGCTGAGAAAATTATGAATCACGCAGTAAGCCATGGTGGACATGTGACGCGTACCGGAGGCCGTTCAGCCGGAGGCCGCACCGGCTCACGCGCATCAGACAGCCGCAGCACCGGCCGTGGCACAGCCTCACGTGCCGGTGCGGCCAGCCGTACCGCCGTCAAGGCCAGCTTCAACCACCTCAACACTGCCCTGTCGAGCATTTACCAGTACCTCTCCCGCTGACGCCCACGCCCCTGGCTGCCATACAGCAATGAAGCCAGCAAAGCCATAATGCGGCCAGCACAACATCCCTGCAGCCATCACAGCACCCGTGCGGCCAAGAGGATCTATGCGGGCGTGCAGAGCAGCAGTCCCACGTTCAAGGCTGTCATACAGCCATAAGCAGCAGCCATGGGCCAGGATCGTACTGCAGCCGTCCCACACTCCATACTGCCATGCAGTCAGGAATTGCGTCTATGCTGCCATGACCGGACTGCAGCAGTCCCGCACTGCATACTGCCACGCAGTCAGGAGCTGCGTCCCTGCATCCAGTACAGCACCGCAGTGTTGCGGGATCATGCGGGCAAGGATAAAGCGCTGCAGGCATGAAAACTTGCGGCACCACGCCAGGCGCGAATTTAATTATGAGAGTGCGCCGGTGGCCCTGCCGTCAGGCATCTTGCTAAGTGACATATTGCCACGCAGATGATTGCCATGCGGCGTATTGATATGGTCAGAGCGAATGACGCAGCTAACTGATGCTGTCATGTTGTCAGCTTGTGCTGTCAGCTTACAGCTATTACCTCTGTTAACTGTTTCTGACATGCTATGAGCTGACAGCTGAACTTGGATGCAGTTAGCTGGTAAGGGTGCAGCCGGACCTCTGCTTTCACAGAGAGCTGGCAGACAGCCGTCAGCATACCTGCCGGACTGTATATATGCCATGCGACATACATGAGGGCAGTCATGCTCAGGGAGTGTGCGGTCGCACTCCCGGGGGATCAGGCTTGGCGGCTGCTATTAGGTATGTCTTTAGCAGAGCTGGATGGCGGCCAGTCATAAACTCACTGGGCAGGGCTGATCGACTGTCGTACATTCTCATAGAGGGGATAAGGTGCAGCTCTAATGTCTGGCTCCATGTCTGAGGCGCTACCAGACTTATGAACTCCTGATAAGGCAAAATGTCTGCTGGGTAAGCAGACTTACAGCCTGCTAAGAAAGCAGCCTGCCATTCGGGAAGCCAGACTGCCAGCCCTCCATACAACCAGTGCCCGGCTGTCAGCCATGCCTCCAGCCAGCCTACAACCAGTGCCCGGCTGCCAGCCATGCAGCCAGAGCCCGGCTGCCAGCCATACAACCAGAGCGCGGCGCAAGCCATACAGCCAGAGCCGGACTAAGGTCATGAATGACGCTGATTCTGATTGAGTAATGTGAAATTCTCAATATATGCGTTAGCAGATAATCATCCCATCCTGCTATTCATACATCGAACAATACATCAGTCCAGCTATTGATTCGTTCATTCACGCACCAGTCATCAGCCATACCATCATCAGGTTATCAGTTCTGATGGGGGACTGGGATTCAGGTAACAGTGTATGACTGCAAGATGAACTATTAAAAGGACTGGAGATCCGTACGTCTCGAGCACGGCAGACTGTTATACGTTGAGCGTTTGTGAGGAACACTGCTGCCAGTCCGCTACATCACTGAGCTGCGCAGCATCTCAAGTTTGGTACTGTCACATTCAATTCATACAGCTATACACACATCAAATCCAGCCCATACCACCCCATTGCACCCAGTACCAGCGCACAGTAACCAGTCCTGTCCAGTCCCTTACACTCACCTCCGTACGGTTAAGTCGTGCTACTGGAACCAGCCTGAGAGGTATGTAGACTTTTATTGGACACGACGGAATTTAGAGTTCCGGGCAAATGGACATTGACAGTCATCTGGGCCATGCTGGCGCTATTGCCCTCGTCACTCCGTAGCCTGTGCCCTCATTATGATGATACAGAGCTGTGACTGATGGTGTGCCGGGCAATGAGGTCGATCTGTTGCCGCTGTCGTGTATGTCATAATGTGCGCGGCAGGGTGCGCGCTGCAGGATGTGCGCAACGGATGCTGAGCTGACTGGGGCTGTCACAGCCATGGATCAGATAACGTCGTGAGAGAGGATTTCAAACTCAAGGGCATCGTCTGCATGATTAAGCTGGGCTCGTAAATCAAGACCCATATAGTCATCTTCCTCACCCAGCTCATCTCCAGTAAGACGCAGATGCAAAATGACAAGCAGATAGCGGGTTATATCAGGGCTGTTAAGGTCAGCCCACAGCTCCTGCCATGCTTTGCCATTATGGTATTTGCAGCGCAGTCTGCCTTCTTTGAGTTCGTAGTAATGAGATGAGCTGTCCATCCAGGTATAAGAGCACGACAGTGAGCCCACATAGTAATTACCGGTAAGAAAGCGCAGGTCAGGGAAAGAGTCCACCTCTGACATCAGGTCCGTGCTGTGAGGGTTGAGATAGTTATCCCAGATAATACCCTCAGCAAGGTCCAGCATCTCATCAATGCGTCCTCTAACTGTAGCCGCATCCTCAGGAGTCACTTCATCACCAATGGTAATGCACGGCTGCATCCTGTCTTCAAAGGTAATATAGCTGTTTTCCCTGTTCTCACGCTCAAATACCAGGCGTACCGGACGCGTCCCTGTGGTAAGACGTATACTCTGTACAGACTCACCATCTGCCAAAGCGTAATCAGACTTGCATTCCATAAACTGTCCTGTCCTGTTCTTATGTTCCCTGTCATCAGCGCTGCCAGACAAGGCAATCGACTTGCACCTGTCTATGTAAATATAATTTCTAAAACATTATGTAAACAGTATAACTGATATGCCTTTTCGAACATCAACTGTAAGTGACATGCTTCCTGCTCATGTCTAAACAGCTCATTTGGCGCTGTTTTGAAAAGCCCAGGCATGGCAGGTATTGCCTGTGACTGGTATGTTAGCATGAGGGATGAATAAAGGTATAGCCTGCTGATATATCTCAGGTTATCGTTATGTGTCATGCATCACAATGGCAGCCTTTTAGCAGCGACACTAATTTCACATCACATGACCTGAGTGCCCTTGTTTTACAGGTATCCCTGCCCAGGTTTTTCAAGCCTCCTTACCCCCGACTGCCCGCTTCAATCATCCTGCATTATCTAAACCATAAACAGTATACATAAGGTTTGTAAAGCGATTACTGACAGGCAGAGCATAGGTACGGGTATGGGGATGGATATTGATATGGATAAGGATATGGATACGAGTACAGGTACAGGTATGGATACGGGTGCGGGTACGGGTACGGGTACGGGTACGGGTATGGATACAGGTGCGGGTACGGGTATGGATACAGGTATTGCTATGCTGCACAGGTATAGTGATGAATAGCTTGCAATCGACGTATTCTGATCATTCTGGCCTCAGAAAAATATCATGACGTTGCCTGTCAATTAATAATCTACAAATCAATATGTAAAGCAACTATGCACAATTTGCCGTACAAATAGCCGTTCTCAAAAGACACAAATTTCAAACTCAATCACGCCATAAAATCGAGTTACAGTTGCAGCGGCGCCTGCCTCAAAACGAAAAAGGCGACTTCCGGATTGTTCCAGAAGTCGCCTTTAATATTTTGTAAAGCATTAAACCTGTAGTGTGTTCATGCTTCAGACTAATTCCTTACACATGAGCTTGCCTATCATGTGCAGGGAGTTTGTCATGGCATGAGCATGGTTTTGGTTTAAATGCTTTGTAAATCCTTTTGAGTGTGCATACGTATGCAACGCTCTGATAACAGCTATCCTGAGTAATGGTTACCAGGAAATCGTGATGTGGCATCACCACCAGACGCCGGGGCGGATGCCCCGGCTACGGTGACAATGAATATCACAAACTGTTATTAGAATACGTAACGTACGTTAGCGTTAACACCGAACTCCTTGACGTTGGAGGCTCCGGTGTAGTTAACACCCAGACCCATACCGAAGTTGCCGGTCTGAGCAGCAACGCCAATGGCGGTGCTGTAGGTGAAGGTGTCAACGAACTCTGACTTGATGTCAGTGCTCAGGTTGGAGATGCCTTCCCAGTCAACGGTACCGGAGGTCTCGTCATCACCGAAGTTGCCGGTTAAGGTCAGGTCAAAGGCTGGCTTGACGCTCCAGGCATCGAAAGTGTACTCCTTCTCAACGGTTACACCGACTGGTACGGAGAAGACGTTCATGGAGTTGGAGCTGTACTGAGCGAATACGTCAGTGCCGTTACCAACAGCGTAGTCGTCCTGGTCGATGCGGGTGAAGCGTAAACCAGCGTGTGGAGTTACGTTAACACCGCCGAAGTCCATGGCGTACTTGCCGGTTACACCCAGAGACAGTGCAGAGCTGTCAATGGAGGCAGCCAGAGTGCCAAGACCGGTCTGACCCTCAACAGAGTTGTCAACGGTGGTCCAGGAAACATCAGCTACAACGGAGGCAGCACCCATGGTGTAACCCATGTAAGCACCAAAGCCGTAGTAGTCGAAGTCGTTCTTGACGTTGGAGCCAAGACCCTGACCGTCGGCATCACCGGAACCTACGTTGAACATGACACCGGCACTTACATTCTCCATTACGGAGACATCAGCACCAACGGCTACGCCGTAGAGGTTCATGTCAGTACCGTAGTTAACGCCATCAGCACCGAAGCTGTCGGAATCGGCGGTCTTGTAGACAGGGGTTACCCACATGCCTGAACCCTGACCGTTAGCAGCGAAGGTAACAGTACCGTTAACGCCTACACCCATACGGGCAGCAATGGCGTCAGAGGTGGTGTTACCAGCGCGCAGAGCAGCCTGAGCTACGCCACCGAAGTCAGCCAGACGGGCAGCGGTTTCAGCGTCGACACCGTTGAGGCTGGACAGAACGTGAGCCAGCAGCTTGTTCTCAGCCTTGCGGAATACTGCCTTGTTAAAGTCAGTGGTCCAGTAGTCATTGCCCTTGTCGTCACGCAGACCTGCATCTTTCAGGGCCTGATCAACCTTGGCATCAAGATTGGTGTCAATCTCACCCTTCTCGTTTACCAGATGAATAGCGCCACTCTCATCAACGGCGAACTGGCTGTAGCGCTCGCCAACCAGATATACTGGATCCTGGGCAGCAGCGCCTTCAGCGACCTCACGGGCACCAGGGTTGTGGGCACCATAAGCATAGGTGATGATGGTGTCACGAACTGGCTGGGAGATATTGGCAAAAGCCTTCTCTGCCTTGTTGGCATTGAGATTAAGATTGAACTTGCTGCTAAGGCTGGTGTTGTCCAGAGTGTAGGAGAAGAGGCCATTCATGGTCTCTACCTTGAGCTCATTTGCACCGGTTGCGTCAAGCTTAACGCCGGCAGCATCAGTATTGGCAAAGAGCTGAATATCGCTCATGGCGTTAATGCCTTCAGAGGCGATAACTACCTTGGAGGTATCCTTATTGGCTACCTTGATAGTGGCAGCTCCACTCTTATTAAATGTTACAGCAGCACCCTTGTCATAAGCAGCGGTGCTTACAGCAAGAACTGAGTTGTTGCCAATATAGAGGTCAGCTCCGTTGTAAGCGGTAAGCTTAGCATTGGTGTTATAGCCAGTGGTAGAGCCTGAAGCATTATCATCATTGGCGTTAGAGTCAATTACGATATTGGAGCCTGAATCTACCTTGATTTCATCAGCAACATAAGCGATTGCACCTATATCATTGCTCTTGAGGGATCCAACATTGTCAAAATACTGGCCAAATGTGTTCTGGACAGCAGTGATGTTGTCAGAACCAAGGGTAACAATGGAGTTCTGCAGAGCGTAGACGACACCATTAAGAGTACCGGCAGCAAAGCCCTGATTTCCGGCGCCACTGCCTAACTGCTTGACAGCAATTACGGAGGCTGCTGAAGTACCGAACTCAGGATCAGCAACCAGCTTACCACCGTTCAGGTTAAGAGTACCAACAGAGATGTATCCGGTAGATCCAGGGGTCTTATCGGCCTTGTTACCGATAGTACCTGCCTGAATTACAGTAGTATCATCCTTGGCGTTAAGTTCACCGGCAACCAGAGAACCACCGGCAGATACGTTCAGAGGCTTGGATGCATTAACAATAGTGATCTTCTCAGCTTTGGTAACGCCCTTGGTAAAGTTGGCTTCATCATTGAAAGAAACTGCCTTGAACTGGTTGTCAGCACCAGTCAGATTAGCCACCTTACTAAAGGTAGCATCACCCTTAACATTGATGTTACCGGTAGCGGTTACTTCACCGGCAAATGAAGCAGTACCTGCCACATCAAGCTTGCCATCCATTAAGACAGGCATATCGGCAGCAGACTGGGTAAGGTTTCCGTTTACAGATAATGCAGAACCAGCGGTCAGAGCCAGCTTCTTTGCAGAGACATTACCACCTGCAGACAGGTCAGCACCTGTGGCAACACCTAATGTGCCTACATTAACAGCACCGGCTACTGAGGTCTTGCCGCTTCTTACCTGAACCTCGGCAGCGGTGCCGGAGATGTTGTTAAGAATCTCGGTTACACCATTATTGCTGTCGATGAACAGATAGGAGTCATTGCCAAGCTTAACCTGAGAGGTTACACCACCGTTTGCCAGGGTCAGCTGTGACTTGGCGTCAACACTGAAGCCCAGAACAGCATCGTTCTGACCAAGAGCAAAGTACTTCTTGCCGTCAGAGTTGGTCTTGCTGATAGCATTGTAGAAGCCTGCCTTTTTGGAGATGCCAACATTAGAGCTGTCGGTTGAGAGGCCTGAATCATTGGACTTGATGGCACCAAAATGACCGATAACCTTGTCAGAGGAGGTTACACCGGTAAGGGTAGCCTGCTGAACAGCTGGATCAATGTAGTCACCAAGGTAGTCCTGAACTTTCTTGGCATCCTCATACTTGACAGTATTAGTTGCTGCATCAACAGTCAGCTCCTTGATGGAGGCGCCATTAAGGGTAATGGTTCCGCCTACATTTGCAGCAAGCAGATCCTTGATGCTGTCAAGACCGGTAGTGCTGAGAGCAACCTTTTCGGCACCCTCTTCAGCAGCGAAGTTCAGTACCAGAGTAGAGCCAACATTAGAGGTGATAGCAGCATCAGCGATGGTATCAGTAGCGACGGTGACGTCGCCATTTTTATCAACGGTGAAGATCCTCATGGCATCTGCACCAAGGCTCATGGTGCCGTTGAGGTCGACAGTACCTGATGCCAGCTTGATACCAAAGGTATCATCACTGTCATCTTTTGGTGTGCCACCGTCGTTGTACTTGCCGTTAAGGGTATAAATACCGTCTACGGTCAGCTTACCACCTGTCTGCAGCTCAGTATCGAGGGTGGTCAGAGAGCCCCACTTCTTGACTGTTGAGCCAGAGGTATTGGTGAACTTGCCTGTAACAGTCAGACCTGCCTCAATGGCATTGCCTGAGGCATCTTTCTGTTCAGTGGCAGCGCCAATGGTCAGTGCACCGGCGGTATTGGTTAAGTTGCCGGATAATGTCCATAAGCCTGAGTCTAAGTTGACTTTGGTAGTAGCATCGCCGCTGATGAGCACGTTGGATGATACAGTACCACCCTCAGAGGCTGCAGCATAAACACCAGTCTTACCTTCAACAGCATTGATCTTGCCGAGGTTAAGCACGGCACTGGCACCAGATACGGTCAGGCCGGTACCAGTGGCTACACTCAGCTCGTTTAAGACTGTGTAGTTACCGGACTTAAGTACAGAGTCTGCGGCAGCATTACCGTTGACTGTCAGGGTCTGGGCTACAATATTACCGCTTGTTCCCAGTTCGACACCTGCCTGTGCACCAGTGATAATGAGCTCTTCAGCAACTAAAGTACCTTTAGTGGTCTTGATACCAGCAGTAGCGCTTGTACCAAGTTTATCCTTTGCAATGGTAAGTGAGCCAGTAGTATGCAGTTTGCCATCACTCTCAAGGGTAGCTAAAAGCTTATCAGTGGCACCTGTGGTGTTCAGCAGACTAGTAAAGTCCTCGCCCTTGATCTTGATAGTACCGTTGTTAGAGGCATTCAGGCCAGCCACTGCGGTGCTGCCGCTCATGGCAATGGACTTGACCTTGGTCAGGTCAATAACAGCCTTTGCGCCGTTTGCTACGAACTTGGAGGCAGCAGCTGCAGTGATAACAACATCACCATTTAAGGTGAGGGTGGAATCAACAGCAGCTCCGGAGGCAGTAACCGCAGCTCCGCTTACCTTGACGCTGTCCTTGGAGGAGTAGTTACCACCATTGATGGTTACTGCGCCTGAGACTGTAACTGCACCTTCGATAGTACCGGTTTGAGCAGTCTTACCATCGGCACTTACGCTGCTCAGCTCAAGCCCCTTCTTCAGGGTAAAGGCATCGGTGCCATTGTGGCTTATGAACTCGACGTCCTTGGCCTTGAAGCCAGCAACTCCGCTGATATCTACAGCAGCGCTACTGGTCTTTCCGAGGGTCAGCTTATTGGCAGCCTCGACAGTGAGATTGGTTCCGTTGGCAAGATCGGCGCTGACAGTCAGGTTGTTGCCCTTAATTGTAGATGCATCTTTAGCAGCCCATTTATTAAGATCAGCAGTAGCAGCATCCAGAGTAAGGCCAAGATTACCAAGGTCATAGTTGTCGTCAGTCAACTGAACTACTGCGTTCTCGGTAGTTAACTTTGAGGCAGCTGCAATTTCTTTAAGCTTGGATCCTGATACCTTTAAGGTAGCAGGGGTGTTAGCAGCAGAGCCTGAAACAGTCAGGGCAACGCCTGCGGTTTCACCTGAGTACTGGACGGAGTCACCGATAGCAAGAGTGCCGTTACCTGAAACGGTAGTAGCGCCTTTTAAAGACAGGGATCCGCCAGTAATGTTAAAGGTACGATCGGCCTTGGCAGTTGCGTTTTCGACCTTGTTACCGCTGGCATCGAGATCATCAATGGTGTTGGCGTCACCGGCAAAGTTAACGGTCAGAGTATCGCCAGAAGCAATTTCAATTGCGCCGGCAGACATGGAACCATTTACCAGATTGATTGTAAGGCCGGACTTGTCGGTATTATTGCCATTGGTTACGATACTGCCGCCATCAATGGTTAACACAGCAGCGTTTAAAGTTGCATTTGAAGCACCACCTGTTTTCTTGGCAGCATCGAGCTTGGCGTTATTTCCAAGAGTAACCTGAGTGCCATCGGACAACTTTGAAACGGTAGTGAGGGCTTTACCTACAACACCAAGATCTTTGATCTGAAGCACAGCATCGCCTGCAGCGGCAGAGTTTTCACCACCTACAGTAATCTTGCCAGCGAAAACAGAGCCGCTCTTCGTATCACCTGAAGCTGATAGAGTACCCTTGATGATGTTGATGGTCTCAAAAGTGGCTGTACCAGTACCATTATTATTACCAGCCACACCAAGACCAACAGTGTTGTCACCAGTAGACTCGATAAGAAGGTTCTTTGCTACGAGAGCACCATTCTTATTTGTGGCAGCACCTTCAACTTTATTATTTGTGCCGGCAGCGCCAGAAGTAATCTTGATATTGTAGTTTTTGATACTAGAAGAGCTGGCATCATCCTGAATAGAAATGTTATCAAATGTACCCTGTGCCGTAGCACTTCCAGTGCCAATAATTGTAAGAGTATCAATCTCGCTACCAACTGTAGATAGGTCAGTTGCAGCTTCAAGGCTTGCAGCCTGAGCCTGGCCTGCAGCCATAACTGATGTCAGGACTACGGCAGAGGCGATGCCTTTGAAGTAGGCGTTCTTGTAGATTGCACGATATTGAGCCATCAGGAACTTGATGGCGTTGTTTGAAAGTTTCATCTAGTTTTTTGAAAATTTTGATGAAGTGGGCGTTCTGGCCTGATGCGTGTTGCTGCGCCTCTGACTCGTTGTAGTAAATGCTTTTTTAAATGCCGGCTGGCAGAGCTGGCCGGTCAGAGTTCAGAGGGAATCACAGGAACCTGTAGACCACCTCACTTCGGTGGTGGCCTTATGCGGGACACTGCAGGCAGCGGATTGTTCCATTGCCGTGGTTGCAGTGAAGAGGAGACAGAATGGTGCAGGCACATCGATACCCATGCCATGGGCCTGGGCAGCTTTTTGTTCAATGTGTCGGGACAGGAAGCGTCAGGCAGAGATTGACGTATGTCAGAGGGACACCATATCTGGTGCTGGACGTGGGCAGGACAGGGCTGTGGCCTTGTCTGCTGAAGCAGTTGAGGGGGATGCCTGGCTTCATGCTCAGTCTGCGTGCCGACTGTAAGTCCCTGGACTGGCCAGTTCAGCAGTGCGGCTGGTTGAGCATTTTGCCTGGCTCAAAGGACAGTATTAAGCCGTCGCTGTCTTCCCATGCTCAGGGGTACTAAGCCTGAGTGGTGTGCCATGATGCTTTTTCAGCACCGGCAGACAGTGTCGTTGCCACTCCTTGCGAAGGTTGGCTGCTTAATGCTGTACCTGCTTTTGCTGACGTGTAAGCGTCATTCGTGCAAAAGCTGTTCTGAGGAACCATAAAGGATGGACCTGAGATTTTTGCAGGTCAGAACATCCAAAGGCGCGACAGATGGCGAGGTTTCAACTACAATATTAGAACCCGTCTGCTCTCATTTAGTGCGTATATATAAAAAGAAGAATTACGCATGAGTGCCAAAATGGGCTCCTGTCCAGAGCGGAGGGGCAGGACAGAACTGGTAGACTAGTAGACAAGTATTTTTGCCGGGAATGGCTTAAATATCAGGTCCACGAGCTGTAAAATTTAAAGACGGGCCCATCGCCAGAGGTGCGAAAAAAAAAAAAAAAAAAAGCATACTTAGTGCCAACTTAAAGTTCATATAAAAATTCGCTCCGCGAATTTTGCCATGCCAACTGTTTTGCCGGGCGGCGATTGCCCTTAAATGGCGCATTGGCAAAAGTATATTTCAGTGTACTGTTTGATCTTTAATGGTCACTTGTTGTGCTGCCTGACTGTGATACAAGATGCGCTTCTACCTACCTACCTGCGCGTCTCATACACAGAAGCCATTCCCTCTGTCTTACATCTCAGTCTTTTCCTGATAATCTCACTTCACAGAAGGCCTTTTCTTTCCATTTGTTCATGGCTACACTGCGTCTTGTTATGATATCTCCCAAGACAGATGTGTTCTTTCTGCTTGTCTGGATTGCTGTTGTGGCTTTACCTGCCCACACCACGGTCAATACTGCACGCCGCTTGTGATCGTAATCTGCTCTCAAGCAGGTTCAATGTGGGGAGTGCGTGTCACTGATTCTGCCGTGTTCTTCATGTGCTTTGCCATTACTCGAAGTGTATGGGATGCCATAGCATCGGTACTATCAAACAACCCCGCCTCTATGTGTATACAATCGGCCTGCCTGGACAGTACGTCATGGGAGTCAACGCCACGTAACAATCTATATGTGCCACTCTTAGGAGAATGTGAATCTATATGCAGCTAAAGTCAAACCGCATAACCATGAGTGCCTTGAACTTCTAAGATTTCCTGCTATCGGGGCACGCAGTTCAATCATTATGTATTACCTTAAGATCTAATACTTTACATTACCTATTATGAAGTATCTAATGGCATGGTATATTTGTCGGGTATTAGACTGTTTGCTGTCTGCTATAACATCTCCTTAATAGTCATATTGTTATCTAGTTTATAAATAATCTACTATACTTTATGTAAAGTGACTATGCATAACTTGCTTAGCAAGTATCCAGTTTAAAAACGTCCAAAATTCAAACTCATTCACGCCAGATTATCGAGTTGCAGTTGCAGTGGCGCCTGCCTCAAAACGAAAAAGGCGACTTCCGGATTGTTCCAGAAGTCGCCTTTAATATTTTGTAAAGCATTAAACCTGTACTGTGTTCAAGCTTCAGACTCATTCCTTACATATGAGCTTGCCTATCATGTGCAGGGAGTTTGTCATGGCATGAGCATGGTTTTGATTTAAATGCTTTGTAAATCCTTTTGAGTGTGCATACGTATGCAACGCTCTGATAACAGTCTTCCTTAGTAAAGGTTACAAGGAAATCGTGATGTGGCATCACCACCAGACGCCGGGGCGGCTGCCCCGGCTACGGTGACAATGAATATCACAAACTGTTATTAGAATACGTAACGTACGTTAGCGTTAACACCGAACTCCTTGACGTTGGAGGCACCGGTGTAGTTAACACCCAGACCCATACCGAAGTTGCCGGTCTGTGCAGCAACGCCAATGGCGGTGCTGTAGGTGAAGGTGTCAACGAACTCTGACTTGATGTCAGTGCTCAGGTTGGAGATGCCTTCCCAGTCAACGGTACCGGAGGTCTCGTCATCACCAAAGTTGCCGGTTAAGGTCAGGTCAAAGGCTGGCTTGACGCTCCAGGCATCGAAGGTGTACTCCTTCTCAACGGTTACACCGACTGGTACGGAGAAGACGTTCATGGAGTTGGAGCTGTACTGAGCGAATACGTCAGTGCCGTTACCTACAGAGTAGTCGTCCTGGTCGATGCGGGTGAAACGTAAACCAGCGTGTGGAGTTACGTTAACACCGCCGAAGTCCATGGCGTACTTGCCGGTTACACCCAGAGACAGAGCAGAGCTGTCAATGGAGGCAGCCAGAGTGCCAAGACCGGTCTGACCCTCAACAGAGTTGTCAACGGTGGTCCAGGAAACATCAGCTACAACGGAGGCAGCACCCATGGTGTAACCCATGTAAGCACCAAAGCCGTAGTAGTCGAAGTCATTCTTGACGTTGGAGCCAAGGCCCTGACCGTCGGCATCACCGGAACCTACGTTGAACATTACACCGGCACTTACATTCTCCATTACGGAGACATCAGCACCAACGGCTACGCCGTAGAGGTTCATGTCAGTACCGTAGTCAACGCCATCAGCACCGAAGCTGTCGGAATCAGCGGTCTTGTAGACAGGGGTTACCCACATGCCTGAACCCTGACCGTTAGCAGCAAAGGTAACAGTACCGTTAACGCCTACACCCATACGGGCAGCAATGGCGTCAGAGGTGGTGTTACCAGCACGCAGAGCAGCCTGAGCTACGCCACCGAAGTCAGCAAGACGGGCAGCAGTTTCAGCGTCGACAGCATCAAGAGAGCCATCAAGAATACCGTTGAAGATAACATTCTCAGGGATGTAGTACAGATTGCCCTCTGTATCCTTGGTTAAGTAGCTGCTTACTGCAGTACCAGCAGCGTTAAGGATACCGTCAGCAATCAGCTGCTTCTTCTCGGTTGGATCCATCTTATCAAGAGCGACTGCCTTGCCGTCGTCACCTAAAAGAGAACCCTTGGCATCTACCTTGTAGCCAGTAGCATCGCCAACAACAGAAACAAGCTTCTTAGGATCCTGCTCGGTATAGTTCAGGTCACCCATGGTATAGGTGATGATGGACTCACGAACAGGCTCAGAGATGTGACCCATCATGACGCGGGCCTTTTTCTCATTAAAGCCGAGCTCAAAAGACTTGTTCAGGTCAGTGATTACTGCGGAGAACAGACCATTGAGGGTTTCTACTGTTAATTCAGTGGCAGAGCCATCGACGAAGCTTACAGAGCCACTTCCAGCGGAACTGCCAAAGAGCTTGATGTCATAGTAAGGAGAGAAGCCCTTACCGGTCAGAAGAACCTTGGCATCTGTCTTGTCAACATAGACCTTGGCATCCTTCTTGGCAAAGGTAACAGCGGTCTTGCCATCCTTTACAGCCTGGTAGTCAACGGCCAGGGCAGACTTCTCAGAAATATTAAGGTCAAAGTCTTCCTGGTAATCATTGTTGACCTTGTCGTCAGTGCCTTCTGGGTCAATGACAATCTTATTACCATCCTTAACGCTGATGCTTTCAGCTACATAGGCGATGGAGGAGATGCCATTTGCACCAAGGGAACCATCCTTTTCGTCAAAGTACTTGGCAAAGGTGCCCTTTACAGCTTCAACATCGTTAGAGCCGAGAGCAACAATGGAGTTCTGCAGAGCGTAGATATTGCCATCTACAGTACCGGCAAAGCCACGTACACCTTCAGCCTCAGCCTTGGCATCAGAGAAGCCCTTAACTGCGGCAACGGATGCGCCCATATCGTAGTCTGGGTCAACTACCAGGGAGGCACCGTTGAGCTTGAGGGACTCGACGCTCAGATAAGCATTGGATGGAGCAACACCATCACCAGCGCCCTTGGAGGTCTCTTCCCTGCCTGCAGTACCAACGCTCAGTCTCTTACCAGAGTTGTCGGCAGTTAAACCAGAGAACTCAATCTTCTTAGCTGTAAAGCCTGCGCTCTCACGTACTTCCAGGTTTCCAGATACTGTAGCGGTGCCAGCAGCAACAGTGTCACCATGGATCTCAGCGAGCTGACCAAACTTGACGTCAACAAACTTGTTGCCATCACCAGCTAACTTTGCGTCAGCCTTGAAGTCTGCAACTGAGCCTGAGCCGGTTACCTCGATAACACCTAAGGCAGTAACGTCATCAGCTGCAGTGAAGCTGCCGGAAGTTACCTTCAGGGAGCTGCCCTTGGCAGTATCAAGAGTCTTGTCAGCCTTGAATGTGCCTGCTACGTTGACATCGCCGTTAACAGTAGTAGCACCCTTGAACTGAGCATTACCGCCTACAGTTAACTTGCCGCTGACTTTGGATGGAGTGTCACCTACAGTAAGGTTGGTACCTACAGAGATATTTGAGGTCTCTACAGAGGTCAGCTTGCCAACATTTACTGCCTCCTTGACATTCAGGTTGCCTGAAGCAGCCAGAACGCCAGTGCCGGAAACGCTGTTCAGATTGGTGGTACCACCAGCAGTTGCTACATCAAGAGTTGCACCTTGGCCTAACTTAACAGCACCGACATTGCCGGCAGCGTTAAGAGTCAGATAGGCATCCTTCTGGATATCAACGCCCAGAACTTCGCCTTTCTTGTTGTATACGAGGTTGCCATTTTCAGCAGCCTTGTTCAGGGAGGCTTTCTTGTCAATCTTAATTGAGGTTGCGTCAGCAGAGTCTACCTTGATGTTTGCCACGTGACCGTAAACAGTGTCACCGTCCTTGGCAACCAGGATAGTGCCCTTGAGCTCATCGTTCTTGTAGGTTGGCATTACGTCCTTGGAAGCCTGGGATAATGCAGCATCATTCCAGTCAAGAACCTTGTTGCCCTCTACATCCTTGATTGGCAGACCCATGGTGGCAGCGCCAATGTCGATAGAGCCAAGTAAGGTGCCGCTGAACAGGGCATCCTTTAACTTTTCAAGAGCCTCGGTAGTAAAGGAAGTGCCGGAGTCACCTATCTTGATAGCAAGGGTAGAGCCCTTAGCATCAACGAAGGAACCAGCATCGGCAAATACACCCTTAGAACCGGAAAGGCCCTTTGTGATGGAGTCGGCAGTTACTTCCTTGCCGTCAACAATGCCAAGAGCGTTCAGAACACCTTCACCAGCCAGGGTTACAGTGCCACCTTCCTTAATCTTGATGGCGTCGTCACCAAGAGTCAGTCCGTAACGTGCATAGACGTCGCCAGAAGTTGCTTCGCTGCCGTCATAGCTTGTGTTGATGTTCAGCTTGCCATTAACATCAATAAAGCCAGTTCCATCAACTTTCAGGCTGTCAGCGGAAAGAGTGGCTGCCTTGTTTAAGGTAATAGACTTGGCGGCAGCAACCTTAACTTCAGTTGCATCGATAGATGTCTGAAGCAGATCGCCATTGGCGTCCTTGGCTGCAGTATCGCCTACAATGAAAGAGCCGCTCTGAAGGTCAATCTTGCCGGCATTCCATGTGCCAAAGTTTACCTTTACAGATGCGCCGTCTCCACTGACAGTAAGATCGCCAGCAATTTCGCCACCACCTACACCAGTCTGGTACAGGACAGTGCCGGAGTCGTTCTTGACATCAACAAATGAACCAAGGGTTAATTTACCATCCTTGGCAATCTTGAAACCCAGAGTAGAGTCAGTAGACAGACCGCTGTTTACAAAGAAGCTGCCGCTCTTGATCTCTGTAGCATTGCCAGCGTTAGCATTGCTGTGGGAAATGGTGTTGGCAACAACCTTAGCGTTAGCTGCATCGGCTGTAGCAGCTGCAAGATCAAGTGCATCAGCACCACTGGTTACCAGATCGCCAGTGATTTCAACAGTACCCTTTTGCAGGTCGATACCATAGTCAGCAGCGTCCTTCTTAAGGTGACCTGCTGCAATAGCTAAACCGCCGTCAATCTTAAGGGTTGATTCTGCATTCTCACCAATCTTAAAGATAGCAGCTTTTGAGGCTTGAGGTTTAGTCGGAACAGTCAGTGCAGACTTTATTGCCTCCTCTGAGATAACAATGGTACCGCCTTTATCTGCTGCAAAGCCAGCTGCGCCAGTTTTGCCATCGCCAGTAACAGTAATCTTAGCCTGGGTCAGGTCTAACTTGGACTTTGCGCCATCTACTTTGGCGGTTCCAAGACCGGTTGCACCGGTGGCAATCTCAAGCTTGCCCTTTACAGTCATTACAGACTCAGAGGCACCGCTTGAGTTCTTTACTGTAAGGCTACCAGAACCTAATGTAACTGTATCTGTAGAGGCGATTTCGTACTTGCCACCATCAATGGTGAGGCCTTTGCCACTTGTCCCAAGATTGAGGTTACCGGAGATCTCGCCCTTCTGAGCAACCTTGTCACTATTTACGTTTGACAGGGTTACTGAGTCCTGAAGCTTAAAAGCATCCTGGCTGCTCTTGAATGTGACATTCTTAGCTGTTGCGCCGCTGAAGCCTAAAGCATTGGCATTACCATAGGTGCTGCTGCCAAGGGTGAGGTTGTCAGCCTTTACAGATACTAAATTCTTGTTATTGCCTGTCAGAGGCTTGCTAACCTGAAGGTCAGCAGCAGATACGGTAACAGCAGTATCTACATTGATTTTGCCAGTACCTGCGGCGTTGCCAAAATCTATACCGCCAACATCTACCAGCACATTATCATTAAGTTTGATTTCTGTGTTCTTAACGGTCAGCTTGGCGCCACCAATTAAGCTGGTGAGCTTATCCTTGGAGATATTAATTGCGGAGCCGGAGCCGGAAATCTTTAAGTCACCGCCACCAGTAATAGTGGCTTCTTTAACATAAAGAGTACCTGCACCGGAGAACTTGAGCTCATTGGTAAGGGTAACATTACCTGAGTTCAGTTCGAACTTGCGCTCGGCGTCCTTACCTTTTTCCTTAATGCCACTAGTGTTATCGAAGTTAACGGTGAGAGCACCGGATCTGCCTACCTCAATCTTACCGCCGTTTAAAGCACCCTGAACGACAGAGACTGTCATTGCAGAGGTCTTATCTTCGGCAGTATAGACCTTAAGCAGACCGCCACTTATGTTCAATGTTGGTGCCTTGACGGCAACGCTTTCCACATTAGCGGTGCCGGTTTTTGTCGCAATAGAGCCTGCAGAGCCAATGGTGATGCTGCCCAGCTCAGACAGCTCGCCAGCTTTAATTTCTGAAACTAAGTTAGAAGCAGTGCCAAGAACAACCTTACTTTCAGCGGAACCTTCACTGCTGCCAATTGAGATAACGCCAGCATTCAGTGTTGAATCGGCAGTGGAGGCAGTCTTACCCTCTACAGTAACGGTACCTTTGATAACATCCAGGGCGGCTACTGTCAGCGATGCCTTTTTACCATCTTGATTGGTACTTAAAGTAAGGGTAGCTGCATCGCCACCTTTTGAGCTGGAAACTTTAAGAGTGGCATTTTTTGCAGTAACTGTTGCACCAGACTGGGCGGTAGTAGCAATAGTGCTGTCGCCTGACTGCAGGTCAAGAACTGTCAGGTTATTTGCATCGGCAGAACCATCAATACCACCAGACAGATCGATCTTGTTGGTGTCGTCAACAATCTCTACTTCACCGGTAAGACCTGCCCAAGCATCCTTGTCGTCTACAGCAGCTGATGGACTAGCAGCCTGAGCAGCGCCAGCAGCCATACCTGCGGTCAGGACTACGGCAGAGGCAATGCCCTTGAAGTAGGCGTTCTTGTAGATTGCACGATATTGAGCCATCAGAAACTTGATGGCGTTGTTTGAAAGTTTCATCTAGTTTGTTGAAAATTTTGATGAAGTGGGCGTTCTGGCCTGATGCGTGTTGCTGTGCCTCTGACTCGTCGTAGTAAATGCTTTTTTAATTGCCGGCTGGCAGAGCTGGCCGGTCAGAGTTCAGAGGGATTCACAGGAACCTGTAGACCACCTCACTTCGGTGGTGGTCTGATGCGGGACACTGCAGGCAACGGATTGTTCCATTGCCGTGATTGCAGTGAAGAGGTGACAGAATGGTGCAGGCACATCGATACCCATGCCATGGGCCTGGGCAGCTTTTTGTTCAATGTGTCGGGACAGGAAGCGTCAGGCAGAGGTTGACGTATGTCAGAGGGACACCATATCTGGTGCTGGACGTGGGCAGGACAGGGCTGTAGCCTTGCCTGCTGAAGCAGTTGAGGGGGATGCCCGGCTTCATGCTCAGTCTGCGTGCCGACTGTAAGTCTCTGGACTGGCCGAGCCAGTTCAGCAGTGCGGCTGGTTGAGCAATTTGCCTGGCTAAAAGGACAGTATTAAGCCGTCGCTGTCTTCCCATTCTCAGGGGTACTAAGCCTGATTGGGACGCCATGGTGCTTTTTCAACACCGGCAGACAGTGTCGTTGCCACTCCTTGCGAAGGTTGGCTACTTAATGCTGTACCATGCTTTTGCTGACGTGTAAGCGTCATTCGCGCAAAAGCTGTTCTGAGGAACCATAAAGGATGGACCTGAGAATTTTGCAGGTCAGAACATCCAAAGGCGCGACAGATGGCGAGGTTTCAACTACAATAATAGAACCCGTCTGCTCTCATTTAGTGCGTAGGTATGAAAAGATAAATTACGCATGAGTGCCAAAATGGGCTCCTGTCCAGAGCGGAGGGTCAGGACAGAACTGGTAGACTAGTAGACAAGTATTTTTGCCAGAAATGGCTTAAATATCAGGTCCACGAGCTGTGAAATTTAAAGACGGGCCCATCGCCAGAGGTACGAAAAAAAAAGCATACTTAGTGCCAACTTAAAGTTCATATAAAAATTCGCTCCGCGAATTTTACTGTGCCAACTGTTTTGCAGCGCGGCGATTGCCCTTAAATGGCGCATTGAGAAAAGTATATTTCAGTGTATCGTTTGAGCTCTAATGGTCACTTATTGTGCTGCCTGACTGTGACACAAGATGCACTTCTGTATGGTCTCCCACCTCAATTACAGTCTTGTGAGTCACCAGCAGGC
Organism: Anaerobiospirillum sp. NML120511; assembly: GCF_023050955.1. Classification (NCBI taxonomy): domain Bacteria; kingdom Pseudomonadati; phylum Pseudomonadota; class Gammaproteobacteria; order Aeromonadales; family Succinivibrionaceae; genus Anaerobiospirillum; species Anaerobiospirillum sp. NML120511. The sequence goes on along the minus strand of NZ_JALKIK010000022.1, from coordinate 55,563 downwards.
TTCGTCTTTTCCCACCTGAACCATGCATCCATGAAGTCCACGCCTGCCCTTTCCAGCGCCGCTGCGAGCACAGACCCCATCATCTCCTCACCTGTCTGCACTGTGGTATTCAGCCTGACTCCGCTGCCATTCATGCTCAATTGAGGTGGTCTGGCCTTTGAGCTTGCAGGCTTTCCCACCGCATTTCTGCCCTTGGCATATGCCTTTTACAGCGCCCGCCCAGAGGACGTTGATGCTGTATATGCCCGTACCTGGGCGCTTCCGTTGTACCATACCTTCCCCGCCCTTACCGGCAAAGACATCATCCCTTTACCTCACTGCACCTGAACATACCTTGTCACCCATAAAGCAAATTAAAAATACTGGCAGCGCCCGCCCACAAACTGCAGTAGCAATTTCAGCTGTCAGGCCGGTAACTGTGCCCTTTCAGGCAATTTTCATTGGGCTCAAAGTCTGCAATAAGCTAAAATAGAAAAATAGGAAAAGTGTACCTGTAAAGGTCATGCATATTACTATCACCGGTTATGACAGCTCAGATGGTATTTATCAGTCTCAACAGGATGATTCAGGCTTTTGCTGTTTGCAATCAGTCACTGGTGCAAATTGCAAACGTCGCTTTCCAGCCAAACTGCCAGACTAATGTTTTCTTTCAAGGCAGCCATGAAAGGCATGAGGCGTGTATGTGCTCTCTGAAAAGTCGCAAAACAGCGTTACTTCACTGTTTGAGCTCAGCCTGCTTTTGCAAAGCCATATACACAGCGACAGCAAAGCTCAGGTCACTGTCCATGCTTACTTGCTCATGTAACAGCCTGTTTCACTGGGCACATCCTGTTTTGCCTGTGTCGACAGTGCATTCATGTTTGTAATCCTTCGGAGGGGCTCATGCGTGTTCCAAAGCGGAAACACGCAATTAGAGCTCAGTTACGGCATGAAAGCATCGCTCAAAAGTCAACCAGTGGCTATGCATGATTGTTCCATCGCCCTGAATGTCATATGCCCGCACCGGTAAGTCCCCTGTGGGTGCTGCGTGGTCACTCAAACAGCCTGACTCCGCCCTTGGGCATTTGTCATAAGCTCTAGCTTCTGCATGTGGCCCTGCAAGCTCGCCCATGCCGCCCGCTGCTGTCTAAGCATGAAGCGGTTAAGTCCCTCTGGGCTTTGCAGGCTGACACCATGAGCCTGACTGCCCGTGGTCATGCGGCCTGAATCGACGTCAGTTGCCAATGCTCCAGGCACCGGACGGTCATGCCAAACGCCAGTACCGGCACAAGCCCGCACCGGTAAGTCCCCTGTGCGAGCAGCATGGTCACTCAAACAGTCTGATTCCGCCCCTGGGCATATGTCATAAGCTTTGGCTTCAGCATGTGGCCCTGCAAGCTCGCCCATGCCGCCTACTGCTGTCTAAACATAAAGCGGTGAAGTCCCTTTTGGGATTTGCAGGCTGACATCATGAGCCTGATTGCCCGTGGTCATGCGGCCTGAATCCACGTCAGTTGCCAAGGCAACAGGCTCCGGACGGTCACGCTAATCACCAGTGCCGCACAAGCCCGCAACGGTAAATCCCTTTTGGGCTCTGCATGGACACGCAAATAGCCTGACTCAGCCCCTGGGCATTAGTCATTAGCTCTGACTTCAGCATGCGGTCCTGCAAGCTCGCCCATGCCGCCCGTTGCTGTCTAAACATGAAGCAGTGAAGTCCCTCTGGGATTTGCAGACTGACATCATGAGCCTGACTGCCCGTGGTCATGCGGCCTGAATAGACGTCAGTTGCCAAGGCCCCAGGCTCCGGACGGTCACGCTAAACAGCTGTGCCTGCATAAGCCAGCACCGGTAAATCCTCTGTGGACTCTGCGTGGCTACACCGTCCTTCAGTGCTGCCATACGGCATAAGGCATACGGAATAAAGCATATGGCATACGGCATTAGCCCCAGACCGCTGCCCGGGAGTTATGGAGTTCCATTGCTACGCTAATCGACCAGCGCTTCCATAAGGCATAAAGCCATCAGGCAAAAGCCATCAGCTCCTGCCCGGCCTACTGGCCCTGCACAGTCACCCTGGCCTGCCATTAGCGGCCCTTGACACTTTCCCTGTTCATACCCGTTTTCATCTTTCTTCTTCAGCAGGAGGCAAACAGACTGCCGCTGCGGTTCAGGAGGCATTATGCATAAGTCACTGTCCAGAGACGCTAACTCATTGAGCGCCTCATCTTCAGTCGCCCGCACCTCTGAACATGAGCATGCCCGCAGCAGCGCTACCGTGGCCAGTCAGACACCTGTTGCAGCAGCCAGCGCAGCCGTCCCCGTTGCCTCTGCCGCAGGCAGCGCATCCGCCCCAGTTGCTCCTGCCACACGCAGCGCTCCAGAAGCTAATCAGTCACTCGTTGCAGCCACTAGTGCAACTGTCCCAGCTGTACCTGCCCCTGCTGCAGGCAGCTCAGCAACACCCCCATCAGCCACCCTCTCAGGCCTGCTGTTCGGTCAGCAAAGTTCAGTCCTGCTTGAGCATTACCTTGCCTATAACTCCACAGCCGCGTACCTGGCCGCCCCGCAATATGGCGAGCCTGTTTTCGGCCTGTCTGAGGATATGTCCTCTGGCAAGGCACGTAACTTGGCCCGTAACATGGCCTATGGCATGGCCCCGGCCACCTCTCAATATCAGCCTCATGAGGACTCTGAGTCTTTATCCTCAACTGCTGCCTCAGCCGGTTCCGTCCGTATGGCTGCCGGTACGGGCATGTCGGTACGTACCGCTCACTCTGACGGTATCAGCCGCCTGTCCATTCACCTCAACTCAGTGGTCGATATCACCATAGACCACAGAGGTACTGACTTTGTCATGCCGGCCCTGGGTGAAACCGTCCTTGAGGTTCCTTCGCTGCGCCTGCTGCTTGATGCCTCTTCACGCCTGCAGGATGTCCAGCAGCTGGGCATGCCCTCTTTTACCCACGACTGGTCAGCCCCTTACTTTGCCTCTTCAGAGCCGCCTTATCTGCCAGTCTGTCCATCAGGCCCTTTGAGCTCTGTCTACCCGGACTGTCACCTGTCCCTGTATGACAGCTCAGACATACTCATTACCCACAGTGAGCTCCTGCCCTTTGTATTAATGGACGAGCAAAGCGCCCGTACCTGCAATTACGCTGTTCCGGACCTCTGTGACTTTGAGGGCCTTGCTGTATGCACGCCATGGCATCACAGTATGCTCCTGCCTTGCGCTCCTGAGGCCTTATCTGCCCACTCCCTGGCATTAAGCCCAACTCTGCCAGAGCCTCACAGCTGGCTGTTCTCATCCCTGTCCGTCCAGAAGGCAGGCAGTACGGCACGTGCTTTCAATTCCATGGGTCAGTTATCTGAGTCCAGTGAGGCGGGCTTTAACGAATCAAACGAATCAGCCGCGCCATCTGCAGCCTCCCCATACCCAGGCGCCCACAGTTCACCTGACGCTTGTAGTCAATCCGCCTCAGACAGCGCCCCAGCGCAATCTGTCAGTACCACCGCTGCTTACGATTCTGGTGACGCGTCCGTCACTTATGTGGATGTTTCCATGGCCATGCTCGGGGGCAACGCCTATGACATAAGTTCTGACTATGGATCCTGTGGTCTTTGTGACTCACACCCTGACTCTGTGAACCCGCAGTACCAGAGCTTTGCCCATGGCGCGTACTATGCCGCAGGCGCTGCTGCGTCCTTTGCCGCTGCAGACACCTTCCAATACGGCCCGGCATCAGCACAGTCGCCTGCCCAGGCTCAATTCCCAGCTCAGGCAGCATCCGCCCTGTATACTTTCCAGACCCGGCACCAGGGTCAAGATGCATCCACCTTGCAGGCAACATCTGCCTCAGGCTCATTAGCGCCATCATCCCTGGCACCAGCCACAGCCTCAAGCGCTGCTGCGGCTGCAATAAGAGCTGCAACCTCAGCCCAGAGCGCGCTCCCGGCCACGTCTCCTTTTAGCGGCGTAAACGCTCAGCAGGCCGTACTTGCCTATATCTACGCCCTCAACACCAACAGCTCTGTTCAGTCTGTTGCCCCAGGCTATGCCCATACAGCCTCAGGGCCTCAGGGAGCTTCAGCTCACTCAGCCGCTGCCGCTGACTCTGCCTTTGCCGACGTCAATGCCGCTAATAATGGCAATGCAGGCAATAATGCCATTACGGCCCATACAGCCGCAGCGGGCAATCTGAGCACTGCAGACAGCTCCAGCAACTCCTGCAATACAGTCACTGCTGGCAATTCCAGCAGCCTTGATGCTGCTGCCCATGCCGCTAATTCAAGTACTGCTGCTGGCACTGCCGCTACTGCACAGACCCAGAATTCAGCCCGCCCGGAAAAGCCATCATCGCGTGGCGCTGCAGTCATTACCTCAGGCATAACATCCGGCTCCTCAGCCCATGAGCGCACCTTAAGCTCAAGCTACAGTCATGCCCTGCAGGCGGCCTCACAGGCAGGTCTTGCTGACCGACCATCCGGCCGCAAGTCCGCCTCCCGCAAAGCCGCCCGGAAAGCTTTTACCCCTGACCTCACTGCCTTTGCTCATATGGGCAACCTTGCCCATGCCGCAGCATGGGCCGGCTTTGCCTGCTCTCAGGCAGGCGGTGCTCAGTGCCAAAGCTCTCACACTCCAAATATCAGTGCTGCCCCATATGCACTCAATGGTAGCCAGGACAGCCTGGCTCTTAGTGCAGAGGAGGGCTTTGGCGCCCTGACCTCATTTACCGTCCCTGCACCTGCAGACTCATTGAGCCGCGCAGTCAGTGACCTTGCTGCCTGTGCGTCAGCATCTGTACCAGGCTCGGTCCCGGCAGCCAAAGCGGCCTCAGACTCAACTGAATGCCAAGGCCCGGCCGACTCTGTCCCAGCTTCACCATCCGGCACTGCCGGCTCTGCAAGCCTGTCAGCCTCAGATTCAGATAGCACCCCCGCAGCTGACTGTGCTGCCCATGGCTCTGAATCGAGCCCGGCCGCGGCCACTGCTGCCACCTCACCTATCACCACAGCTGGGCCTACATACCTTACATCCTCAGATGCAGATGCCGCCTCAGCAGCTGACTCTGCTGCCCCGGCCCCAGAATCCACCCCAGCAGCAGCCCCTGCCGCCACCTCATCTATCAGCACGGCTGGCCCTTCATACCTTACAGCCTCAGATGCAGATGCTGCTGCCCGTGCCTCTGAATCGAGCCCAGCAGCAGCCACTGCTGCCACCTCATCTTTCAGCACAGTTGGCCTTTCACACCTTACAGCCTCAGATGCAGATGCTGCCTTAGCAGCTGACTTTGCTGCCCGTGCCTCTGAATCAAGCCCAGCAACAGCCACTGCTGCCACCTCATCTATCAGCACTGCTGGCCCTACATACCTTACAGCCTCAGATGCTAATGCCGCCTCAGCAGCTGACTGTGCTGCCCTGGACTCTGAATCGAGCCCAGCAGCAGCCCCTGCTGCCACCTCATCTATCAGCACGTCTGGCCCTGCATACCTTACAGCCTCAAATGCTAATGCCGCCTCAGCAGCTGACTCTGCTGCCCGTGCCTTAGAGTCCGTCCGAGCAGCCACTGCTGCCACCTCATCTATCAGCACTGCTGGCCCTTCATACCTTTCAGCCTCAGATGTTAATGCCGCCTATGCAGCTGACTCTACTGCCCGTGCCTCAGAATCGAGCCCAGCCGCAGCCCCTGCTGCCACCTCGTCTATCAGCACTGCTGGCTCTTCATCCCTTTCAGCCTCAGATGCTATTGCCGCCTCAGCAGGTGACTCTACTGCCAGTGCCTCAGAATCGAGCCCAGCAGCAGCCCCTGCTGCCATCTCATCTATCAGCATGGCTGTCCCTGCATACCTTACAGCCTCAGACGCAGATGCCGCCTCAGCAGGTGACTCTGCTGCCCGTGCATCTGAGTCGAGCCCAGCCGCAGCCCCTGCTGCAACCTCATCTATAATCACTGGTGGCCCTTCATACCTTACAGCCTCAAATGCAGATGCTGCCTCAGCAGCTGACTCTGCTGCCCTGGGCTCAGAATCAGGCTCAACAGCAGCCACTGATGCCGACTTATCCATCAGCACTGCCGGTTCTGCAACCCTTTCAGCCTCAGATGCCAATGCCGCCTCAGCAGCTGACTCTACTGCCCGTGCCTCTGAATCGAGCCCAGAAGCCACCGTCCCAGCTTCACCATCCAGCACTGCCGGCCCTTCATACCTTACAGCCTCAGATACAGATGCCACCTCAGCAGCTGACTCTACTGCCCGTGCCTCTGAATCGTTCCCAGCAGCAGCCCCTGCCGCTATCTCATCTATCAGCACGGCCGGCCCTTCATACCTTTCAGCCTCAGACGCAGATGCCGCCTCAGCAGCTGACTGTGCTGCCATGGGCTCAGAATATGGCCCAGCAGCAGCCACTGCTGCCACCTCATCTATCAGCGCAACTGGTCTCACCGGTCCAGACACATCTGTCCCGGCTTCAGCCTTACATGCATTCACGGCATCTCATGCGCCATCATCAATGGCTGCACATTCCCCGGCATCCCCGGCCTCAGCCCTCCTGGCGCCTGTTTCCCCGGCCGCCCTTATGGACAGCCTGGAGAGCAGCTATGCTCTAAACAGTGCCGCTGTGGAGTATGGTGACAGCCCTGCTTTTACCGCTGCCCTGCTTGGTGACTATCTGCAGTGCCGTGATTATCTGTCCTCTTACTGCCGCATAGGCTATGTAGATCAGGACAGCCATACCGTACCGGAAAAGAAAACTGTCTATGGCGGTATTACCCGCAATGTGCTCAAAAACACAGCGCATAAGGAATATGTCCATGCCCGCCCTGAGGAGCATGATTTTGCCCTGCGCCGTCAGATGGACCTTGCAGCTGTATACAGTGCCTTTAAACCGGCCGTCCATGATGACGACCTTGCCCTGCTTGCCATGCCCCGCCATCACTGGTGGGGTTCAGTGCAGGCCTTTGAACTGCAGCTTGCCCTGGGCCGCTATTTGTGCCCTGAGGACATGGTGCTCAAAGACTCCCTTATCGGCAGTCACCATGTGCCTCTTACTATCATGGCCCGCTCTGGCCTCATGATGCTGTGCGACATCAGCTCAGATACAGTTGACAGCCTCTCGGACCCTCACTGTAAGTCCAATATGGCTGCGCTCTTTGACCATTTAAGCGCCGCCCGTGAGTCCCTTGTTGAGAGCCTGTCCCGTCATGAGCTCATCAGCTCCCACAGCGACGCCCGTCAGTGGCTGACCTCACGTATCAGCCTTACCCTGGTATTGCGCAACTGTGAGCCCGCTCAGCTCGCCCGCCGCCTCAAAGAGCAGCTGAGCTCAGCCCAGACCCGCTGTGAACAGCTGCAGGCCGAGCTGGCTCACCTTGATGCCATGGCACATGCCGACAGTGAACCGTCCCCGGACAGTGCTGTCCTTAACTCAGACATGGTCGCTCAGCCTGATACAGCTGATGCAGCTGAGACCTCAGGCGCCCGCACTCAAGCTTCATCCTCAACTGACGTCACCACCTGGACCGCATCAGCCCCGGCTCCAGCCTCGTCCACGTCAGGCTCCGCCACATCAGCCTTTGGCTCAAGCACAGACGCAGACTCAGCCTCAGACTCAGTCTCAAGTTCAGCCGCATCAGCTGACAGCTCTGCTTCTGCCTTTGCATCAGCCAGCCTGAGCACAAGGCAGCGCCGTCAGGCTCTGCAGCAGGAGTATGAGCACGCCAGCGACAGCCTGAGCTTTGCCCAGCGCTGCCTTGAGATATTGCGCAACCTGAGCACCAATAATATGTGCCTGGTTGCCATGGATGCCGTTACCCTGGCTGAGTACAGTACCTTAATGGGCCGTGACCCTCTGGTAAAAGTCCGCCTGCCTGAAGAGCAGGTCTGCGCTTCATGGTTTAACCCGGGCTCAGTGACAGCTGAGCTTGCCGCCTGCAAGTACGCCCCGGTACAGTCCAGCCTGTACGCCAGTGGCGCTGCCCATGACTCTTACCAGGCCTCTGCAGCCCCTTCAGCTGCATCCCAACCGGTGCACGCATATTCATCCCATGCAGCTGCAGTCCCAGCCGCCCACGCAGCTAAATCCCCTGCATCAGCTGCACTAAGCAATACTGCCTCAGAGGACCCTGCTGCTACTGAAACCTCAGTATTGACCCCATCAGGCTCTGCTGCCCCTGGCGCTCTTACTGGCTCCATTGCCTTTACCCAGGGCCGGAAGCAAAAACAGCATGGCCAGAAGCAAGGTAACAGCCAGGACTCCGCGCCAGGCGAGCATGCCCTGCACGGCGTGCACACTCTCTACGAACATAGCCGCCAGCATGGCGACCATGGCGTTTACAGCAATGACACCCATAACAGCCACACTGTAGAGCATGGTGAGTACAGCCTGAATTCCCAGAGCAGCCTGCGCAGTCAGCACCTGGCTTTCAAGAACAGCAGCCACTCTGCCCTGCACATCCCGTCTGCTCCGTACGTCTCTGCTTTTGACCCGGCTGCCGCTGCGGCCCAGGCCTGGTTTGTCGACAGTGCCTGGCCATTGCCAGGCAGTACCTGTACTGTTTCTGACAGCAGCAATGAGGCCTCCCAGGCAAAGAGCAGTTCCTCTGGTAAAGGCATGGCTGAGTCTGGTCGTGCCCGCACGGGACGTACCGGCCGCAGCAGCGCCGTCAAGTCAGGCCTGGAGGCCTGGCTTGAGCAGCAATGGCGGGGTGGCAAAACCCTCTGGCTTAATGACGACCTCACAGATAATGAGGATCGCTGCCTTGGTATGGAGCTTGACCACAGCACCGTACTGACAGTCATGCCTGATGCCATTGACGGTAAGGAAGCAGCTGGTGTTGCTGCCCATGGCGGCGCGTCTGCTTCTGGTGCCTGTGCTGATTGCAGCATTGGCTCAGATGCCTCGTCCCCAGCCGGTGAGGCAAGCGCTGTTGCATCCGGCTCTGCCCGTGCGTCTGCATCTTCCATATACGCCACCGCAGTCTCGTCTACAGCCAGCGCAGCAGCTACTGCTGCCGCTTCAGGTCACGCTTCAACCCATTCCACCCCGGCCGACACAGCTGTGTCTGCCGCATCTGATTCTGCTCACACAGTGGCTGCTCAATCCGGCGCTGCCCGTGTATCTGCATCTTCCGTCGATGGAGCAAATACTTCCGCAGCCAGCGCAGCGGCTAATGCTGCCGCCTCAATCCCGGCCTCTGCCCATACCACTCCGGCAGGCTCAGAGCTCTCTGCCGTTTCTGATTCTGCCCACACAATGGCTGCAGGGTCCGGCACTGCCCGTGTATCTGCATCTTCCGTCGAGGGAGCAAATACGTCCGCAGGAAGCGCTGCTGCTAATGATTCCGCCTCAATCCCGGCCGCTGCCCATACCACTCCGGCAGGCTCAGAGCTCTCTGCCGCCTCCCCTTCAACAGCCGCCTCAGCTGCCTCTGCAGCAACCTCCGCCGCAGCCTCTGCGCCAGCTGCTGATGCTGCCTCAGCATCTGCCGCAGCCAGTGCCAGTGCCGGAGTGAGCGCCATGGCCGGGCTGCCGCAGTGGCAGCAGCAGGTTCTGCAGGCCGTGCGCCGTATCAATTTGTCCCTTGGTGGCAAGGAGCATTACAGCTCCTTTACCAGCAGCCTGGTGCGCCGCAGCTGCAAAGAGCAGCCTGTGGTCATGAGCCATGTTTCCTGGCTGCCTGTGGCTCCCCTGCACTGTGACTTTTCTGGTCAGGCATCAGTAAGCTCAGAGCGCTCGCGCTCCTGGCTGTTTAACATGCTCAGAGTTAACAAAGAGCCGGCCGCTCCGGCTCAGGCCCTGTTAATGAGCATTATGACTGCCACAGCTGTCCATGATTACCGCCCGCTGCACGGCAGCGTGGATATTCAGGTTTTACGCTCAGCCTGGATGCAGCAGTCCTTTATGGCAGGACGTCTTACCATGGCCGCCCGTATGCGCCTTGCTCTGCCACAGCTGTATCGCTTTGCCTGCAGTGAGCAGCTGCAGCTGCTGCACAGCCGTGCCCAGGCTCTGGCTCTGCTAAATAAGGCCCGTAACCATCTCAGCTGTGGCCCTTATGAGCATATGAGTGCCCAGGCAGCCATCAGTGCCGCACGCCGTGCCGGCATAGAGAGCCATAACCGTGCTGTAGCTCAGGGTACAGCCCGTACCATGATGACCATGGGCATAAGCCAGGTACAGTCAGACCTTGCCCGAGCTGCCCTTGCCCACAGCATCAGACAGTCAGTTGAATTTGAGCGCGCCACCGCCATTGACGGGCGCCTGAGCGCCGCCCTGAGCGTACGCCCTGACAGGGAGGCAGCCGCCGGCGTACTGCGCAACCAGCATTTCCTGCCATGGATAGACCAGCATGTGCTGCGCTCCACCTTAAGCTCTATGGCCAGTACCTACAGCTCAACCTCCTGGGATACCCTGGTGGAGCGTCAGGAGCATGCCGCCCGCCTGGCCCGCAGCCACGAGCATAAGCGTCAGACCCGCCGTGAGCAGCAGCGACTGCAGGCCCAGGAGCGCCTGCAGGCCGCACGCGAGCGCCGTGCCGCCTCAGCCCGTGCCCGCCTCGAAAAGATCTTTGCTCAGGCCGCCCAGCGCATGGACGAACGCGCCGCCGCCCAGGCAGCCCAGGAGGCCGCCCGTGAGCGTGGTCAGGCTGAGGCTGCCGCCGCCGCAGCCGCAGCAACAGCCGCTCAAAGCGCCGCCGCCACGGACTTTGCTCACAGCTCTTACCAGGAAGGAGCGGCTGCCCAGGCGGCTTCAGACTCAAAGCCAAGCACATACTCAGAATCAAAGGCCGCCGCATCAGCCCCTGCCTCTGGCGCAACTTCATCTGCCCATGGCGCATCATCAGCCCCGGCAGCTGACAGCGCCCGCGCACCTGAGTCCTCCGCTCACGACCACAGCGCCGCTCACGAGGCCGGGGATATCATGGCCTCAGCCCAGCCAGCCACCCAGGCTGCTCACACCGGCAGCACCGCCCCGGGTCAGGGCGCAGCAGCCCCAGGAAGTGGCCCGAGTACAGTGAGCGGCTATGACTTTATCAGCGCTGCTGATGGTACTTACAGCCCTCAGGGCCCTGCCAGCCCTCTTGCGGGCATGGATGTCTTTGACGACTGGGATGATTACGCTGAGTCTTATGATTACAGTAATCAGGACTCAGATCAGGACAGCGCGTACGACTTCTTTGCCGACCCGGCCGACCAGTCCGACCCGGCAGGCTCGGATCACACGGCACCGGGCACCACACAGGCCGGTGACGCCGACGTGACCAGCGCCCGCGCCTGTGGTACTGCCCATGCCCAGGGATCAGCTGACAGTTCCCACGCAGCTCACGGCCTCAACGGCCGCAGCGGCAGTGCCTTTACCGCATCTGGCAACAGTGCCTTTACCACAGCCCCGGACTCAATAGACTCAGACAATACTGTATTCCTGCAGGGCAGCGCAGCTGCATCAGGAGATCTTGCCGGGGTGGAGCCGGACTGGTTCTTTGACAGCGTGTCAGGGGATGGCCCGGGCGCAGCTGCATACCATTCCGGCGCCATGCCTGGTATAGCCAGTGCCGGCACGGACCTCGTCTTTGATAAGGATGCCTCAGCGGACAGTTACCCTGACCCTCACAGCCTGGTGAGCTCCCAGGGTGGACAGGCTTTTACCCCTGAAGGTGCCGGGGCTGCCGATAGACTGCAGGGTAGCGCCCAGAGTCTGCAGGGCGGAGACCACGCTGTGGATCTGGCCGTACACTATGCCATGGCGGCCGTACCGGCCTCAGCAGAGCCAGCCGCCGCAGCGGCCAGCGGCGGACCTGCAGCTGCAGCCCATGGTCAGGATGCCCTGAGCACAGCTCTGCCAGGTCATGCCGGAGCTGATTCTTCATTTGATTGCCGTGAGCTTGATTTCCTTTCAGCTCAGGTACAGCTGCATCTGCAGCCTTTTGATTTTGACCTCGACCTGAGCTCCAGTAACGATACAGCCCCGGGCAGTCACACCGCCCCTGGCCATGGCCATGGTCATGGCCCAGCCTTACACTCAGGCCCCGGCCAGGACGACAGCTGGGATTTATTAAGCCCGGAGGCCGCCCATGCAGGGCAGGGCGCGGCAGCGCACACCTCAATGACAGGGGCTGATGCATCAGCTCTGGCAGCTGAGGCTGCAGCTCAGACTGCTCTCAATATCCACCCAGAGGCTGATGCCATGGCTGACCCACGGGGCCAGGACGCCTCCTCTGAAGTATCCACACCGGATGCTGCGGCAGCAGGCGCCCATGCCCAGGCTGACCTGGCTGCCCAACCAGACCTGACAGGACAGTCAGCCGCCGCTGAGGGCGCCCTGTCAGCTGAATCAGCGGGCCATGCTGTCTCTGCCGCCCGGAGCGGTATGGACACCCACCAGACCGCAGATTCCATGGCCGCCCAGGATGACCTGGCTGCCCCATCAGACCTGGCAGGACTGTCAGCCGCCGCTCAAGGCGCCCTGTCAGCTGAATCTGCTGGCCATACTGTCTCTGCCTCCCATAGTGGTATGAACACTCACCAGTCCGCAGATTCGATGGCTGCCCAGGTTGACCAGGCTGACCTCGCTGCCCCATCTGACCTGGCAGGACTGTCAGCCGCCGCTGAAGGCACCCTGTCAGCTGAATCAGCGGGCCATGCTGTCTCTGCCGCCCAGAGCGGTATGAACACCCACCAGTCCGCAGATTCCATGGCCGCGCAGGCTGACCTCACTGCCCCATCAGACCTGACAGGACTGTCAGCCGCTGCTAAGGGAGCCCTGTCAGCAGAATCAGCGGGCCATGCTGTCTCTGCCGCCCAGAGCGGTATGAACACCCACCAGTCCGCAGATTCCATGGCCGCCCAGGCTGACCATTCTGTCCCATCAGACCTGACAGGACTGTCAGCCGCTGCTGAGGGCGCCCTGTCAGCTGAATCAGCGGGCCATACTGGCTTTGCCGCCCATAGTGGTATGAACACCCACCAGTCCGCAGATTCCATGGCCGTCAAGGCTGACCTGGCTGACCATGCTGTCCCATCAGACCTGACAGGACTGTCAGCCGCCGCTGAGGGAGACCTGTCAGCTGAATCAGCGGGCCATGCTGTCTCTGCCGCCCATAGTGGTATAAACACCCATCAGTCCGCAGATTCTATTGCCGCCCAGGCTGACCATGCTGGCTCTCATGCCCCGGCTGCTGATGTTGCTGCACAGAACATGAAATCACAAGCCGCTTCAGTCGCACCTGCTGAAGGCACTGCCCCGGCAAGCCTCGACACCGACGAGACCGCAGCTGCAGCAACTGCTGCAGCTAACAAGTATCATGATGCAGGCCTTTTTGCCCTGGGCGACCAGTCTGCCACCGCAGCTGCCGCTGTCGCTGCATTCTCGCCTTCCTCAGTGGACCATTCAGCCCCGGACTTCCTGTCTGATTCTCACAGCGCCAGTGCTGTCCCTGAGCTCAGTGCCAGCGAGGATTACTCAGCTCTGGCTGATGACTTTGGCTCCCTTGATGATATGCGTACCTGGAATATGCTCTCAGGCAATGCCAGAAACAGTTCAGGATCTGCAAGAGCCCGCTCTCTGAGCGCTGATTTTGACAGCTGGCTGCCCGGATCTGATGGCGGTACTGTATCGGCCTTATCTGCCTTTGCAGGGCGTGGAGCCGGTACTGGCAAAGCTGTCAGTGCTGCCGGTTCTCATGGCACAGCGCCATCAGGATTTACAGCAGGTTCAGGCCATAGCCCGGCAGGGTCTTATGGCGCAGCTGCTTCAGACCCGCTTGCACTTGCCGGCCGCCAGCGCATTGGCTCCCCGGCTGCCTGTGCCGGTGAGAGTGGTCCTGGTGCACAGTCAGCAATAGCGCACGGTGCTCAGGCTTTTATCCCGGGTTCTGAGGGCGCTGCAGACGTTGCTTCTTCAGCTATGGATCCATGGGACTTTTTATCCTGGATGCAGCCTGATGATCTCGAGTTTAACGGTGCCGACATTCAGGAGCGCCGTCGCCTTGCCACCACACCTGTGGTCAGCCTGGCACGCGGCCGCCGCCGCACCCGGGCCACTGCTGATACCCTCAGCCCTGCAGACAGATCAGATGCCGCCCGGGGCAGCAGTGCAGCTGCACTGTCCGCAGCCGCCACTTCTGGTACTGCAGCAGGTGCTGCAGCATCAGCAGGTGCTGCTTACCGTGGTTATGCCTCGGGTGTAACAGCTGCAGCCGGACATGAGGGCACTGAGGCTGCCTCTGACCGCCCTTATGCTGCTTTCGGCTCAAATAATTCGGCATACAGCAGCCATGGCGCCCACAGCTCTGATAATGCCCATTCAGCTTATGGTGACCATGCTGACTATGCTGCCCTCGGCGCTTATGGTGCTTATGGCTCCCCAGACGCTTCAGGTTATTTCCCGGGTCAGAGCCCGGCCGACAGCGCCGCTGGCAGTGCTCACGGGAATGGTGTCCTTCACGGTGCCGGTGCCAGGGAGTCAGACCCGCAGGGCGCGGGCTTAGCTCAGGGACAACAGTCCAGGCACGAGGCGTACCGCCATGGCGGGGCTGGGGCAGCTGCTGCCCGGACAGATACAGGCACGGCTGCCTTATCCAGGGATGCAGCATCATCAACTGCAGCAGCCACAGGTAAGAATGACAGCAGCTCTGCAACCACCAGCTATCAGGGCAGTGATGCCATTGCCCGCTGGTTTGCTCAGGCTGACCGTCTGTTAGGTCCTGACTCTGCTAATGACAGCAGTGCCGGCAGTGCAGCTGGCGGCTATGCAGGAGGTTCAGCTGCGGCCGGCAGCTCTTCGGCCCGCAGTGTGGGTGCAGGGGCTGCTTACGGCTCCGGCGCGGGCGCTGAGCCTGGCTTTACAGGAGCGGGCACCGCTGCAGCCGGTCATGGGGCTGCGACTTATGCAGGCCAGTCAGGCCAGTCAGGCCCAGCTGGGCAGCACGCCCCTGTGGGCCGTGCCGGCTTCTCTGATGGCGCTTATGCAGGCCCGGCCGGTGCCGGTCAGGCCGGTGCCGGTCGTGATGACAGTAAGGTTTATCCAGGTCGTGCCGGCCATGACAGCGCTGTGGGCCGTACCAGCCACGGCGCTCATGGCTCCCATGCAGGCCATGACGTCCATACAGACTATGGCAGCCATGCGGCATATCAGTCTGGTGGAGCTCAGGGCTCTGCCCCTGCTTATGCTCATGACAGCATACGCCCTGTGGGTGATAAGGCCATCAGGGTAAGTACCAGCCATTCCCTGAGTAATGACCCTTACTTTGGTGCCGCCTTTGAGAGTGCTGATGCCCCTGGTGGCGCCGGTGGCTCAGACCGTGCTCATGGTGCAACTCTGTCAGGGCCATTTGCCCAGGCTGCGTCAGCTGCCCCGGGCAGTGGTATCTACCAGGGTGATGATCTGGCCCTGCAGCCGGTAAGGCGCGGTCGTGGCCGCCCACGCAAGTACCCTCCTCAGGAAAAGAAGGTACTGCCTGTTATCCTCGATGAAAACGGCAATGTGGTCAAAAGAAGCCGTGGCCGTCCGCGCAAGCAGCTGCCACCGGGCCAGCACTATGCCTCTGAAGATGAGCTCATTGCCCTGTATGGGCCTTACTGGCAGGAAGTACTGTCAGGTCAGGCTCCTGCAACTCAGTCACCTCCGGCAGTAAGGCCACAGGACCACATGCCGGGATATATGCATAACACCCAGGCCGCCCCGGCCACTGCAGGCATGGGCTTTGAGCATATGCTCAACCCTGACGGTTCAGCAGTGCAGCTGTACGACGAATACAGCACTGCTGCCCTGAGCGCCCACCACGAAGATCTGTCTGACGCTGCCTCCCACGGCAGTGCTGCAAAGGGTGGCCAGGACAACTGCTCCAGCCATGCAGGCAAGGGCGGCCAGGGTGACCTGGGCAGCGCCCTGAATGCCAGCCACAGCCATGGCAGGGATGCCGCAGCGGCACAGGGTCAGAGCGTACCAGGGGATTATTACCAGACTGTGTACTCAGGTGCTCAATACTATGACCACGGCCGTGCCCCTCAGGCCCATAAGGCTAAGACCGCTCAGGAAAGCGAGCATTCTCAGGACGCTCAGTCCGTTCATTCCGCTCATTCCGCTATGTCTGTTCAGTCCGAAAGGGCGGCTCAGCCAGCGACAGCTCAGTCAGCCATGGCAGGACAGCCAGGCCTGTCTGGTGAGCAGGACGGTTCTGCCTCAGCTGTCGCCAATGTCACGGCTCAGACCAACTCTGCCCAGGCCTCAGCAGGCCAGATCTCACGATCCGGGGGTCAGGGACAGCAACAGGGCTCGGGAGCCAACCCGGCAACAGCCCAGGCAACGGTTCCAACAACAGAGCGAACAGCTGCCGGGGCAGCGCAATCGTCCCATAGGGCACAGAGCGCTCACAGCGCTCAGGGCGTTCATGGCAGAGGATCGGCATCAGCTGCTGCCTCACCAGTCACAGCAGGAGCAGCTGCAGCCGTGCCGTCGTACCTGCAGGGTATCAGCCCTGAGGACGAGCCAGAGGACCGGGAGCAGCACCAGGGCCGTACAGGCCATCAGTCAGTAAACACTAATTCAGGCCAGGATAAGGGAGGCCACCATGACCAGCACTAAATCTGATCGCAAAGCACATCAGGCTGACCAGGTACAGTCCTCCAGTCTTATGCCTGAAAACAGTGAGCTGGATATCTTAAGCCCTCAGGACGCAAGAGAACCTGAGGCTGAGCTGAGCACTCAGGCCCGGACAAAAGGAGCATCAGGCTCTGCCCGCAGCGCAAAGGCCGCCACTGCCACTAAGGCCGCAAAGACAGAAAAAGGCACCAGATCCACCAGGACCAGAAAAGCCGCCTCAGGTAAAAAGGCCCCAGGCGCTGGTGCAGCTGATCACAGTGCAGATCTCGACCATAGTGCTGCCGCTTCAGGTCAGCAGGCCGCCGTATCTGGAGCCTCAGCGGCACACAAAAGTGCTGCTGCTTCACAGAAGGCTGCAGGAGCTGTAAATGGAGACCATTACAGTGATGCGGCGTATGACCTCAGTGGTGGCCGCGTGGCTGGTGATGATGGTGCCGAGGGTGATGCTGACAGCGCAGGTGCTGATGCATCTGCTGAGAAGTCAGGTGAGCGCAAGGCCCGTCCAAAGAGCCGCGCTACCTCCAAAAGCAGTGCCAAAGGCGCTGCAACTTCACAGGAGACTGCCGGTGCTCAAGAGGGAGACCATTACAGTGAGGCTGCGTCCTGCCTAAATGGTGGCCGCGTGGCTGGTGAAGGTAGTGCCGAGGGTGATGCTGACAGCGCAGGTGCTGATGTATTTGCTGAGGGCTCTGGTGAGATCAAGGCCCGTTCAAAGGGCCGCGCTGCCGCCAAAGGCAATGCCAAAGGCGCCGCAGCTTCACAGGAGGCTGACGGAGCTGTAGAGGGCGACCATTACAGAGAGGCGGCGTCTTACCTCAGTGGTGGTCGCGTGGCTGGTGAGGGGTGTGACGGTGCTGGCGCCGACAGCGCAGGTGCTGATGCATCTGCTGAGAAGTCAGGTGAGCGCAAGGCCCGTTCAAAGGCCCGCGCTGGCTCCAAAGGCAATGCCAAAGGCGCTGCAACTTCACAGGAAGTTACCGGAGCTGTAAAGCGAGACCATTACAGTGAGGCTGCGTCTTACCTCAGTGAAGGTCGCATGGCTGGTGATGATGGTGCCGAGGGTGGCGCTGACAGCGCAGGTGCTGAGGCATCGGCTGAGGGCGCATCTCAGCGCAAGGCCCGTTCAAAGGGCCGCGCTGCCGCCAAAGCCAATGCCAAAGGCGCTGCTGCTTCACAGGAGGATACCGGAGCTGTAGAGGGAGACCATTACCGTGAGGCTGGGTATGACCTCAGTGGTGGCCGCGTGGCAGGTGATGATGGTGCCGAGGGTGATTGCGACAGCGCAGATGCCGGGGTATCTGCTGAGGTCTCTGGTGAGCGCAAGGCCCGTTCAAGGGGCCGCGCTGCCGCCAAAGCCCAGGGCAGCTCCTTAAAGTCTGGCAAAGCTGCTGACGCGGGCAGGGACTATGACTGTGCGCTTGACGACCTGTCCTGTGAGTCTGAAAAGGACAGCCCGGCAAAGGCCCAGTCCGCCCGTACCGGCACCAGGACTGCCAAATCCACTCCGGCTGGCAAAAAGACCAGCCCGGGCAGCTGCGCAAAAGCAGACCCGTCTGACAGGCCAGGCTTTGCTGATTCCCCTGCCGGTGCTGACCACAGTGAGGCTGCATACAACCAGGACGATGATTACACTGATGGAAGTAATGCCTCTGGTGGGGACAGCTGTGCCTGCGACGGGGAACATGAGAGCGGCAGTGACAGCAGCTCACAGGACAGGTCACGTGCTATGGGCAAAGGTGGAGACGGTGGCCCTGCTGCCGCTGCTGCCAGTGTAGCCGGCCGTGCTCAGGGCCGCTCCGGTCGCTCTGGCGCTGCATCTGAGGGCGCGGGCTGGCATGACAGCTCTTCAGACATTGATGGTGCGGGTGCAGAGAGTAATCTTGCTGCTGCCACCATGGCAGATTTGCAGGAGCGCAGCGCAGGTGAGATAAGCCGTCAGGGTGTACTGGCAGGAGGACCGGGCGATGCCCAGCTGGTTGCGGCCTCGGCCGGCGAGCGTGAGCAGCTGCTTGATATTACCCAGTTTAGAAACCGTGTGCTCTTTAACCTCGGCCGTGAGCTGCGCTCAGCGGCCCCGGCTCATAACCGTGATGTACTCATGCGCGGCAGTATGACTGTGCAAAAGCCACTTGCTGACCGCCGCCTTACCCTGCTGTCCCTGCCTCCTGAGCAGCTTGAGGTGGTAACCTCATCCCAGCCTCTGCTGGTAGTAGATGCCCTGACCGGTATAGACCTCAAGGCACTGGCCGTAGAGCGTGCCGTATGGCTGTATACCACCCTGACCATGGAGCGCCTGCAGGATGCGGGTGCGGCTGTCGCCGGCGCTGATGTCGTGGGGAGCACTGTGGACAGCACCGTGCATGGCGCTGGGGGTGATGCCGGCAGTGAGGCTGTCGGGGATCATGACGGAAGCGAGCGTGCATCTGAGTCTTCAGCTGCTGGCGCGGGCGCTGGTGCAGCCGGAGCCGGGCCTGAGGGCCTTACCGGGGCTGGGGCTGCTGCTGGCCGGGCAAGGCCGGTAAAGGTGCTCATTGTCTCGGGCAGGGCTAATGGCAGTCGTGATTTTGAAGAGCTGCTTTGTGAGCATGTGGCCAATCTGGACCTTGCTCACTTTACCGTATGCGATCAGGTCAATATCACCGGTTCATTGTCACAGTGGGATGTAGTAGTCATAAGTGATGCCACGGCAGTAAGTCCGTGGCTGCTGCACCGTTTTACCGTAACCGAGAGGCCTGAATATCTCACCGTCTTTATGGATGGTGCCGAATTTATCCATAACATTACCTCTCATGGTGATGAGCCTGTTGAACATATCCTGGCTCTGGGCATGCAGCCTGTGCTCTCTGATCTCGAGATAGCCGTACTGGGCTATGCCATGGCCCGTGCTGATATAAGAGGACCTGATGCCGACTCTCTTATTGATGATGCCCTGTACTATGCCGAGCACTTTTGCTCTCAGGAGCAGAGTGATTTGCTGGTAGCTGATCTCTACAGCTCCTTAAAGGGTGAGTACTCCAAATCTGTCAGACTGTCCCCGGCTCAGACCCGCAAGCTCAACAATATGCTGCGCTCGCGCCTTAATGTCGACCCTGACCATCCCGGCCGCTGTGAGCTCAGCAAGGTAAGCCTCAATGACGATGAGCGCACTGCCCTGATGAACTGGCAGCTGCGACCTCAGACCTTCCTTGAGCAATGCACTTCAGGTCAGAGCGCCACTGTTTTTACCTCGGCCCTGTCACACTCGGCCGCCTCCCTGGCCCGTGCCTGGCCGTGGCAGGCACGACGCAATGCCACCCGCCGCAATCTGCAGCTTTTTAACGATTTGCTCAGATCCTGTGGCCTTGAGGGCTTTGAGGCGGGAGTTAGCGCCAGGGCCGGTAATGGCCATCACAACTGTGAGCATGGTCTGCACTCAGCAGCCCTGCCGGGCCTGGCTCAGCCTGGGGCAGCCGTACCGGGTGTCCCATTGCCGGGAGCTGCATTGCAAGGCGCAGCTGTGCCTGGTGCTCCTTTGTCTGCGGCAGCTGTACCTGGCACTGTATTGCCCGGATATGCCGGTACTGCTGGCCTGTCTGGTAATGCAGGTGGAGCAGGTCTGGCCGGTAGCGTGGGTATTGATGCTCATGCAGCTAATGGAGACAGTGCTCCTGATGCATCTGATGGCCTCAGCGATGCTCAGGCAGCCTGTGGTGCGGCAGTGACAGCACAGGGCGCTGCATATGGTGATTACCATGGTGCCATGCCAGGCGCTGCTCAGGGCGCCACAGCTGGTGCTGCGCATACTGCTGCTCAGGGCGGTGCTGATGGCTTTGCCATGGGTACTGCTGCTGGTTCAGCCGAGGGTACTGTTGATGGTACTGCTGTGCCCGGGGCTGCTCTGCCTTTATGGTATGAAGGGTCACTGTTTGATGAACTGGGTATTACCCTTGAATACTGCTCGAAGGTATTGCACAGCCCTGATGTATTACCGTCGGTGGTGTACCTTGATGAAAAGGCACGCCGTCCGGCTGTAGCTCATGCTCTTAAGGCTGTGCCAGGTGATGAGGGTCTGGCCGGTGATACCGTTTACGATGGTGAGTATGGCAAAAGCGCTGCGCCAGGTCAGAGCGATGCGTCAGGCGTAACAGCTGAGAACGCAGCGTCTGCCAGGGGCCGTGGTGCCGGGGATAGCGCTGAGCCTGGTGACAGCCTCGATGCAGGCATGGCCTCAGGGGGTAGTTACGGGGATAGCGAGGACGGTGAGGACGGTCAGTCAGGTCCGGAAGAACATGCTGGTCATGCTGGTAAGGACGGTGCCTCAGGTCAGTCAGATTATGACGACGGTAACGCTGCAGCTGGTGCTGACAGCGCCTCTGGTCTTTATGGGGCTGACGGCCTGGACTGCCTGGGCGGTTTGGACATCCCTGGTGGTTTGGATGGCATGGGCGGTTTTAACGGCTTTGATGTGCGTGAGAACCTGGATGCCGTGGAGCAGATTGGCTTTGGGCCGCGTCAGGCCTGTGGTGCCAGCGGCCCTGAGCAGGGCCTTGGTCTGGCCCCTGAGGTTTTGTGCGCCCTGACAGCCGAGCTTGAGATACCTGTATTCCATTCCTTTGCCTTTGCTCTTGCCAGTATGCAGGTGTACTTAAATGCCCGTATGGGCTTTAAGGTAGATGCCACTGCACAAAAAGGATGGTCTGCCTTCGTGCGCCGTAAGAAATGGCGTTCCTTTGCTGATGACTTTGACCGTCGCTGGCTGCAGTGCGTTACCACCCTGCGTGCCAACCGACAGGAGCGATGTGAGGCTCAGACAGCCCTGCGTCTGCTGACCCTTAATACCACAGCCGCACCATTACTTACCTCGGCCCTGCATAACTTTGCCTCACGCTGGTACCGTGACCACGGTATTGATACCCGCCTGGCCCTTAACAGCGATGAAAGCCACTGGCAGCTCATGGACGCTGCCGCCCGTGCCAGCCTGCTTTCCCAGGCTGACGCCCTTGATGAGGCCTGGGCCCGCAGCCTTGCAGACCATGGCGCCGACAGGAGCACCGGTACCAGCTCTGGCGCCGGCACCGGCGCCGGGGCACGTGCTGCTCACAGCGCAGGCGCGGGCGCGGGACCCCAGGCTCTGGCAGGTTCAGCTGGCGGGGCGGGCGCTGGCAGTATAGCTGTGTCACCTGCCGGTGCGGCTTTGCGTGCTCAGGCTCTGTCCTTTAAGGCCCTGTCGGCCTTTGACCGTAACCGTCTGGCACTGCTGGCCTCCCTGGGGGACTGGTGTCTTGACCATATGGACAGTACTGCAGCCGGCAGCACAAGGCAAAGCTCGAGCCTGAGTTCAGGTGCGGGCGCCCAGAGCATGGGCCTGGCTGCCAGTGCTGCCCAGGGCGGGACTGAGCGACATGCTCAGGAGCGCCAGCGTCAGCTGATGGTCTGGATGCTCAGTAAGGGCCTGACTCCATCACAGTCTGCCACCATGCTGCGCATGGAGCAGCTGCATGAGGCCCTGCTTGCGCTGCAGTCTGCTTCGGCCTGCAGCTGCACCCTGCCTGGTATTTCTTCCCAGGGCAGGGGTCCATGGGGTAACAGCAGCTTTATTGATGGAGCTCCAGGCTCTTTCTACCGTCGCTACGGCCGGGGTCGCAGTGCCAATGTAACTCTGGGCATGAGCCCGGCTGCGCCAGCGGCAGCTGCGGCCAATGCTGCAGCTGCAGCATCAGCATCTGGTGATGGGGCAGCCTCAGCCAGCTCTGCTATGGAAAAGTCTTCAACACTTGCCGCCGGGGCTGCGGTTGGGGCTGCATCAGCAGCTGCGGCCCCTGAGGCTGATGCCTCACTGCTGGCAGTTTCGCCTGCATCAGCTCAGTCAGCAGCTCCTGCCGGTGCAGCAGCTGCGGCTGCTGATACTGGCGGTCTGCGCCGGGGCGGAGCCGGGGCTGGAGGCTCTGGTATGCGCGCCAAGGCTGACAGTATGTGGGCTCAGTGGGAGCGAATGCTTAAGGCAAGGCTGCGCAATGTGTGGCACAGGCCTCATTATGTGCTGCTTGAGCCATCGGTATTAAGCCGCCCTCAGGCTGAGGATCATGCCTGGGGATCACTAAAGCTGATAAGCCATGCCCCTGGCCTTAAAGAAGAGGCCCGTCGTGAGGCTGCCTGCTCAGTGGTGCTCGATGAGAGCAATGAGCTCTTATCCTGCTCCCTGTCCTTTAAGCAGCAGTGGTATGAAGATGCCGCTCTGGATGCTGCGGTAAGCGGCCTTGCTACTCTGGCACAGCGTGCCGCCATCAGCGGCTCGCCTGTACAGCCTCTGGCCGTAACTCCCCGTCGTGGCCGCTCCCGTATCGACGGTAACAGCCACAGCACCTTAATCAGGGCCCTGCAGCAGCTGCCGCAGCGCACCAGCTCCGCCACCCGTGCTGCGGCATCAACCAGCAGCTCAACAGCCTCTGCCATTAATGCCGGGTATGGGCAAGGGGCTCCTTTATCTGCTGCAGGCGCTGCACAAAGCGCCGCCGCCGGGTACAGCTCCCCACTTGGTGTTAATGACCAGGCTGGCATGACCTGCCATACAGGCATGAATGGCAAGGCAGGTCAGGCTGCTCACAATGACCATGCCGGTCAGCATGACTATGCTGCTCAGCCTGGCAGTGCAGCTAAGGCAGGGCAGGCTTTATCAGGCCCGGTCCCGGGAGGCGGCCCTGCTGCACCGGCTCTGTGGCAGCAGGGGGTGAGCTTTGAGGGTATTAACAGTGCTGTACCTTTATGGTCGACCCTGCAGGGATCCTTACTGCCTGGCGCTGCCTGCTGGCAGCCTGATTTGACTACTGCCTGGACCATAAGCTCAGTACAGACTTCCTTTAATGTACCAGGTCTGCGTCCTCTGGCAGCTACCTTAAGCTCACAGAGCTATGACGCTCTGGCCGATGAGGTCAGAGCCGGGCTTAATATCCGTACCGAGGCCCAGGGCAGGACTGGCTGTGCCGCCGGTCGTGGCCGTATCAATACCCGGTTCTGCCCGGATCTCAATGGTGGTCAGGTCAGCATGAACAGCTTATCTGCAGCGGCTGATGGCTTTTCATCTGGGGCTGCTGCCTGGGCCATGACTGGCCATGCCCCGGCCCCTGTCTCTGGTGCTGGTGCTTGCGGAGCTGTTGATTGCGGCACTGCAGTGCCTGGAGCAGGATCGGCTGCAGGTGCAGCTGCAGCTGCTGGAGCTGTGGCCGGGCATTGTTCATTTTCTGCAGCCCTGCCTGATCGACAGTGGAGCCGTCTGTCGCTGACTTCGTCCATGGGAGCATGGACAGTAGCCATGGCTCTGCACTGTGGCAGTGATGTCATGTCCTCACTGCAGCGCAGGTCCCGTGACAGTCTGCAAGTCCAGGAGCTGCGTGATCGTGTTTATTACCAGTCCCAGTTCGACAACGATGAGGGCAGTGCCGCTGTTTCTGCCCATGCTCATGCAGATACATTGGCTCATGGAAATGCATTGGCTCATGGAGAGTCAGCTGGCTGTGGTGTTGACCTGGCTCATGGAGTGTCAGCTGGCTGTGGTGATGACCTGGCTCATGAAGAGGTACGGGCCCACGCAGCACACGCAGATCTCCAGTCTCAGGAATCTGCTCAGGTAAAAGACCATGGCCAGTCTCAGACCATGGCAAGTGCCAGGAGAGGTGCGGTTGGGGCTGCTGGCGGCCGTGGTGCAGCCGCAGTAGCTCAGCGACGCACAGTGGCTAAGCGACGCACAGTGGCGCGCAGCATTAAGGGAGCTCCTGAGGAGATTGATACCGTATCAGTACGTCAGCCGGCCCTGCTGGCTGTATTTACCTCACGCAGGCTTAATGATGAGCGTCGTGAGCATCAGTATTCACCATGGCGTACCTTTTACAACGAAGATGAAAGCGCATGGCTCAGTGATTTAATGGCAGCGGTCTGTTATAACAGCCGTGATGAGCAGGCTCTGTTAAGCACAGTACTGCTGTGCTCGGATAACAGGGAAATCAGTACTGTGCTCGATGCTGTCAATACTGCAGCTGCCCGTATGCATTACCAGGGATCAGATGATCTTGGTCTGCCATATCACGACCACAGCCACATTCCGGCCTCACGTCGTGCTCTGCAGGCTGCCGCAGCTCTGCACGGCACCGACGGCACAGCCGCAGCTGCCGGTGCCCCGGCTCCGCTGGACGAACGCGGTGCACGGCGCTCAGGCCAGACAGGTGAGGTACTGGCCGCAGGATCTGCAGTGGCTGCAGGCTATGCAGCTGATGGCGGGACTTACGGCAGTGCTCATGATGGGTACTCTCTGAGTGGCCACAATGGGCAGCCTGGTCATAACGGCTCTTACAGTAATCACAGTAAGTCAGCTAAGAGCAGTCATAATGGCCCTTACAGCCAGAGCCGTAATAGTGTGCATGCCGGTCTGTATGGCAGCCGAACTCAGGCTGATTTAAGCCATGAGTGGACTACCTTCTGGTCATGGGGATCGGATCTCAGTGCTGCCGGTATTGAAGCATCGCTCAGTGCTGCGCTCTTTGCTCCGGGCAGTCAGTCCGAGCAGGCCGTTCTGGCCGCAAAGGCTGACCGCTATGCTCAAAGTCTGACAGGCAGCAGCGCTGACGAACTTTCAGGCGCCGGCACCGGCTCAGTATCAGCCGGGGCCCTGGCTGGCGGCACTGTTCCAGCCACTTCGGTCCTTGCAGAGGTTGCAGCTGAGGCTGCAAGACAGGCTCACTATGACCTAAGCGGTCTGTCAGATCTCTATGGTGACAGTGATGTCCAGGACAGGCCGGGCAACCTGGATAACCCGGATAACAGCCAGAGTGACAGTCTGTCAGCTTCTATAGCTGACGGGACGGCTATTTTACTGGCCTGTGGTAAGGGCAGTGGCCTCAGGCCTGGTATTAATCCATTCCCGTCAGGAGACAGACACAAGAGTGCCGGCCGCCGTGCGGCTGAAGCTGCCAATATGGGCACAGAGCGCTCAGACAGTCTGATTAAACAGGCTGTACATAACAGCCGTGACCATATGCTCGACTCCCTTGCGGGCCTTATCGACCCGCAGCGCCCTCACGGCCCGGCCGAGGCCGGCCGCTTAGAGGCCGTGCCTGGTACACAGGGCTTATCTGAGGCGCAGGGCGCAAATGGCGCGCACAGCTTATCTTCTGTACCGGGTGCTCCCGCTGCCCAGGGTACGTCCGCTGCCCAGGAGGCGGCTGCTGTGGCGGCTGCTGCCTCTGGCGCGCAGGGCGCCCCGTTAAGCTCAGGTAAGCCTGGCATAGCCGGGGCTGCAGGATCTCCATGTGCTGATACATCATCTGAGCTGGCCCGGGCCGGTATCTTAACCTCCGGACCTGCTGCGGCCTATGCGCCTGCTGCTGTATCAGAGCATGGGGCTCTGACTTCAGGCTGGGTATCACTGCAGCTGCAGCGTGCTGCGGCCCGTAATACTTACTATCTCTTTGCTCAGACTGGTGGTGAGGGCATTATTGAACGCTCCCTGCTGCCACCTGAGATCCTTGAGCAGCTGGCCCAGCAGGCAGAAGACAGCGAATCTGTATCCGGCCAGGGCCAGGGGCAGATGCAGGGACTCAATCAGTCTCAGGCTCATGTCCAGACTGCAGTAACAGGGCGTAATGTGGCTCCGATCGGCTCCTGTCCATGGCAGCCGGGCAATGGCCTGCAGCCTCTTACTGCCCTGAGTACTGAGCAGCTGTGGCCAGTGATAGTCCCGGCTGCTCCAGGGGATATCAGATCAGCACTGGATAACAGTGCCGAGTATCAGGCTGCCAGTGACAGTGCCTTTGCAGTATCCCGTGCTGTTTTTGCTTCTTCGGGTATTGAGCAGACCACCTTAAAGAGCCCTGATAAGGCCATGGTGGAGGCTGCCTGTAATGCCTTTGCTCAGGCCGATATGGCGGGCTGTACCTTAAAGCGCAGCCGGTTCTACGCCGGTACCGATGAGGCCATAGCGCATGCATTTGCGCTGCCATCCCGTGCCCGCAGCCGCCGCGAGCAGCAGCTGCAAAGGCAGAGGCAGTCGCAAGAGCAGCTGCAGGGCAATGAGCAGCCTCAGGGAGATTTTCAGGCTGACCGTAACCAGGACCTGTACTCATCAGGAGGGCTATACGTAGTAAGCGCCGGTGCTCATGATGAGCACCACGACACTGCCGCTGGTGCTGCCGCTGCAGCAGGCACTGGCTATGACAGTGGGCAGGATCGTGGACATGAGGGGATGCCTGGCTATCGGCAGAGTCTGCTCAGCGGTACGAATCTGACTGACAGCATTGAGGGTGATGATTACCTCGATAACGACAGTGCTGCTGATGCCATGACCACCCTTTATGCCGGCCTGGGCCCTGACCCTGATTTACGCTATGGCGGAGATGAGCGCAGCCGTGCTCTTGAGCAGGCGGCAGCTGACTTGCGCGTACGCGTAGGTCAGGCTCAGCAGCGCTGCCGTGAGGCTGCTGCTGCAGTTAAGACACTTGCTGACAGGGTAATGGGCCGCTTTTCATCTGTAGAGCTGAGTCAGATTGAGGACACTGGTGATGCCCTGCCTGAGTTTGTGCTGCAGATTGAGGACTTTGTGCCCGATCTCTACAGTCGCTATGCCGTGTTTAACACGGCTGCTGACGACTTTTCCTGGCTGGGCCTGCCTGCAGGCGAGCCCGGTGCTGCTCAGACCAGCATGGTTGCCACCCGCCAGCATGGTACCGCCCAGTATCTGGACTTTATGCTGCGCTATGGTTCTACCCCGGTACGTACCTCACTGTCAGCCCACAGCATGGAGCTGGTAATGAGCCGTGCCCTTAATGCCCAGTTGCGTTCTTCATCACACCAGACCACGGTATTGCGTCATATCTTTGAGCTCTACCGTCTGACTCTGGCTCATCTTGAGACCAGCTCTACCCCGGCAGCCCTGCGCAGCCACTATGCCACAGGCCTGAAAAACGTGGAGCGCGCCGCCGTGGACTTCCTGGTGGAGCTTATCACCAGCCTGATGCGACCACAGCCTCTGCCAAAGCCTCAGCCGCAGCCGCAGCCTCAAGGCCAGGCTCAGCCAGACGCGCATACCAGTGCCAGGGCCGGGGCCATGGCCATAGCCAGTGCCCCACAAGCCCGACCTGATCTTATGGGCAGGGCTCATGTTTATGAGCAGGGCCATGCCATTGGTGTCAGTGGTGTGGCTCAGTGTGATGCCGTTCAGGGTCAGGCCCTGCACCGCATCAACAATGTGGTCAGTGCTCCGGCTGCTGCCATATTGCGTGAGGCTGAAAGCTCACTGAGCTCAAGGGTGTATTTTGGTGATGACAGTAATGCAGCTGCCCGCTGTGCAGCCGGCATTACCATTAATCCGGAGGTCAGATCCGGTTCACAGGATCAGCAATGCCACAGCAGCCATGAACATGGCTGGTTCAGTGCTGAGCAGCAGGATCAGGCAGCAGCCCAGCGCATGCTGCGTGAAGAGCTCATGCTCGAGAGCCATTATGAGCAGTTTAATGAGTACACTCTGGTAGCTTTTGAGTTTATGGACAAGCTCAGAAAGGAGCTCGATCTGGACAGTTTTGACTGGGGTATCAATTTAACCACTGCAGGTGAGGACTATGTCTATGTCAGGGAGCGCAATGAATTAAGCCGCCGCCGCGCCTGCGGTGAAGAGCCGTCCGGTGCTCTTGACTGGCAGCTGCTGCACAGCCTGCTGCCTGAGCAAAAGCAGCGCTGGTTTATTACCAGAGTGCTTGAGGTCAGCTCATGGCTTGATAACAGTCATGCCCGTCGCAACAGCGGCTACTTTGAATACGCGGGCGTATTATCGCTGAAAGACCGCATTACAATGGCGGCCTTAAGCCCTGACTTTATGACCGGTGCCGTCACCCTGCTTAGCAGTCTGATGGCCATCAACAGTCCGCTGGCCCACAGCAGGACCGCCCGCCGCTTTGACGCTATCATGGCTCACAGCTTCAGACTGCCCCAGGAAGGCCGTCTGCCAGCCCTGACGTCAGCAAGAGCTGACGAGCAGGCACCGGCAGCACCTGCAGCAGTATCAACTGCAGCGGCAGCATCTTTTGCCTCAGGTGAGGAAACAGCCTGTCTGAGCCAGCATCAGCTTGAGCGTATCAGGAACTTCTTTGTCTCCCGTGCTATTACCATGGCTGAGCAAAATGATGACAGTCGCCGCAGCATTGAGCTGCAGCTGCTGGCGCCTTCGGCTCATGACCGTGTTATCTGTCTGCTCTGTGCCCAGCATCTGTCAGCACTGCATCCTCTGTATGAGAATATGCGTGATGAGATGATTCAGGCATGGCTGCCAGCTCCGGGCTCTGACCTCAACGCTCTGGCCGACAAGGTAAGAAAAGACAGAGAGCTTGCCCGTGAGCAGATTGCAGCTCGGGCTCCACAGGGCAGCGTCAGCTCCCGTCCATCGGAGCTTGCAGAGGTGCTGGAGGTTAATGATGGCTATGATGCTGCTTATGGACAGATGCTTGAGGCGGTAAGCACTGCGCTGCAGGATGACTATGAGGTATTTTCAAGTGAGCTTACCCGTGCTGCAGCTGCCCGTACCCGCTTTAAAATCAGCGCTGAGGAAATCAATATCAACTTCTTCAGCCGCCTCAATCAGGAGCATGTCGATCGTATCTGCATTATGCTCGGCCCTGATGAAGTGCCTAAGATGAAGGAGCTGGTACCGGTAGCCGGTCTGGCACGCTCTGAAGTCAGAGTGGTGCACTGTCACGAGAAGCTCACCACCGGTCTGAGCCAGGTAACAGGCACAGCCCTGACCATGCATCAGGAGCTTATCCGCCGCCTGAGCTGACAGGACAGAATAAAATCTAAAATGCAGGCAGAAGGGCAAACATCACTTTATGAGTGATTGGATGTATACCTGCCTGCATACCTGCATGCATTCATGCATGCATGCATGCACGCAGGCCTGCCAGACAGAATGACTGTCCGAATACGGGACTTCCTGCATGCATTTCTGCCAGTAGAGCTGTCAGTGGTTTGATTACCATGCGGCAACTTTTGTCGTGGCAAGTGCCGGGACTTGCCAGGTTGGGCTGGGATTTTTGCAGTGGGGGTTTACCATCAAAATTAAGGATAAAACCAGGCAGAAAATTAAGGAGAAAATGGCGGGATTTACAGAGAAAACAGCCTGAAACAGCCGTTTGTGCAGGTGTGGAGATATGGCCTGTAATCAAGGTCAAATGGTATATTACCTGCATTGGAAAAATAATTATGCGTGGCTTCTGGTTGGAGTATGAGCCACATCTGCAGGTTAACAATGACCTTGCATCAATTTCTGCCGCCTGATAAACAGGCGGCATGCTGCAGATTTGCCCCTTGCACAGAAAGTTACAGTTATTTCAGAGGGGCTTTTGTTCTTCGTGCACCTGAGTTTAAGGTGCCCAGATGTTTAGTAAGCAAAAAAGCCATGCTCCGAAAGCGGAAAGCATGGCTTTTTGTTTTATAAAGCACCATGAACAGTTCATAGTGCCTGAGATCAATGCTCAGTTACTTTATTATCCCAGCAGGCTAAGTGCAATAACAGGACGCTGGTTGGCCTGTGCCAGAACTGACTGGGAAGCCTGCTGAATAATGTTGTTCTGGGTCAGAGCTGCGGTCTCAGAGGCGAAGTCTGTGTCTCTTATGCGGCTGCGGGCATCAGACTGATTCTCAGAAACGTTGGCCTGATTTCGAATAGTGCTCTCCATTCTGTTCTGTAAAGCGCCCAGGTTGGCACGCTTGGAATCTACAGCCTGGATCATGGCATCAATATTAGCCAGGGTATTAGTAGCAACAGATGCAGTACATACACCAAAACGTACGATATTACCTGACTTTACAAGACCTTTAGGGCCCTTGTCGGTGATGTCAGCTGCAGCGATTTTGGCCTGGCTGGCAATAGTTGATACGGTAAATGCAGAGGACCAGTTTAAAACCAGAGTATCGTTGGCATTAGCGCCTACCTGGAAGACAAGCTTGCCCTTATTATTACCATTAGATGGAATAAGGCCTACAGCACCATCAAGAATCTGCTGACCTGCAAAGGTTGTCTGCTTGGCAATACGGGTAATTTCAGCAGACAGCTGGCTTACTTCTTCCTGAATGGCCTTACGGTCGGCTGCTGAGTTGGTACCGTTAGCAGACTGAACAGCCAGCACGCGGATGCGCTGCAGCATGTTGGTGGTTTCGTCAAGAGCACCTTCAATGGTCTGTGCCAGAGCGATACCATCATTGGTGTTACGGTTACCCTGGTTGAGGCCATTAATCTGAGTTGTCAGACGGTCGGCAATCTGCAGACCTGCAGCGTCGTCCTTGGCGGAGTTGATTCTCAGGCCTGAAGAGAGGCGCTGATAGGAGACATTCAGATTCAGGGTTGCATTACTGAGCTTGCGCTGGGCATTGATGGAACTGACGTTCGTATTAACGTATAAAGCCATAATCTTATCTCTCTTATCTGCCTTTCTCAGGACGATTGTCTGATTAAACTACAGATTTATGTCAGCACAACATCTGGTGCTGCAAACATAGAAATCGTAAAGGACAGCAGATAAACGGTGCAGTATCTGCTGTCTAAAATATCTTAACCAAGCAGGCTCAGGGCAATAACAGGACGCTGGTTGGCCTGTGCCAGAACTGACTGGGAAGCCTGCTGGATAATGTTGTTCTGGGTCAGAGCTGCGGTCTCAGAGGCGAAGTCTGTGTCTCTTATGCGGCTGCGGGCATCAGACTGATTCTCGGAGATATTGGCCTGATTACGAATAGTGCTCTCCATTCTGTTCTGTAAAGCACCAAGGTTAGCACGCTTGGAATCAACAGCCTGGATCATGGCATCAATGTTAGCCAGGGTATTAGTAGCAACTGATGCTGTACATACACCGAAGCGGATGATTGCGCCTGATTTAACCAAACCCTTTTTACCAGTCGGATCCATATCACCAGCAGCAATACCTGCCTGACTGGCGATAGTTGAAACTGTGAAAGCAGATGACCAGTTTAAAATCAGGGTGTTACCGGCATTTGCACCAACCTGGAAGACCAGCTTGCCTTTGTTATTGCCCTGATTAGGAATAAGGCCTACAGCACCATCAAGAATCTGCTGACCAGCAAAGGTAGTCTGCTTGGCAATACGGGTAATTTCAGCAGACAGCTGAGTTACTTCCTCCTGGATGGCCTTACGGTCAGCTGCGGAGTTGGTACCGTTAGCAGACTGAACAGCCAGCACACGGATGCGCTGCAGCATGTTGGTGGTCTCATCCAGAGCACCTTCAATGGTCTGGGCTAAGGCGATACCGTCATTGGTGTTACGGTTACCCTGGTTGAGGCCATTAATCTGAGTTGTCAGACGGTCGGCAATCTGCAGACCTGCAGCGTCGTCCTTGGCAGAGTTGATTCTCAGACCTGAAGAAAGGCGCTGATAGGAGACATTCAGATTCAGGGTTGCATTACTGAGCTTGCGCTGGGCATTGATGGAACTGACGTTCGTATTAACGTATAAAGCCATAATCTTCTCTCTTATCTGCCTTTCTCAGGACGATTGTCTGATTTAACTACAGATTTTTGTCTGCACATCATCTGGTGCTGCAAACATAGAAATCGTAAAGGACAGCAGATAAATCACTCAATATCTGCTGTCTGAAATATCTTAACCAAGCAGGCTAAGTGCAATAACAGGACGCTGGTTGGCCTGTGCCAGTACAGACTGGGAAGCCTGCTGGATAATGTTGTTCTGGGTAAGAGCTGCGGTCTCAGAGGCGAAGTCTGTGTCTCTTATGCGGCTGCGGGCATCAGACTGATTCTCTGAGATGTTTGCCTGATTGCGAATGGTGCTCTCCATTCTGTTCTGTAAAGCACCCAGGTTAGCACGCTTGGAGTCAACAGCCTGGATCAGCTTATCAATGTTCTCCAGGGTATGGGTGGCAGTACTTGCAGTAGAAACACAGAATCTAATGAATTTGGCACCTTGAGGGCCGTCTTCTGTTAAGCCTTTCTTTGTATTCTTCATGTCCTGGGTTGCAATACCTGCAACCGTAGCAATGGCACAAAGAGTAAAGCCAGTTGACCAGTTAAGGGTAAGAGTGTTGCCTGCGTTTGCGCCTACCTGAAATATGAGCTTGCCCTTATTATTACCATTAGATGGAATAAGGCCTACAGCACCATCAAGAACCTGCTGACCAGCAAAGGTCGTCTGCTTGGCAATACGGGAGATTTCCTGGGAAAGCTGGGTTACTTCTTCCTGGAGGGCCTTACGGTCAGCTGCGGAGTTGGTTCCGTTAGCAGACTGGACAGCCAGCACACGGATGCGCTGCAGCATGTTAGTGGTCTCGTCCAGTGCACCTTCAATGGTCTGGGCAAGGGCGATGCCGTCATTGGTGTTACGGTTGCCCTGGTTGAGGCCGTTAATCTGAGTTGTCAGACGGTCGGCAATTTGCAGACCTGCAGCGTCGTCCTTGGCAGAGTTAATACGCAGACCAGAAGACAGTCTCTGGTAGCTGGTATTGAGGTTAAGAGTCGCATTGCTCAGCTTTCTTTGAGCATTGATGGAACTGACGTTCGTATTAACGTATAAAGCCATAATCTTCTCTCTTATCTGCCTTTCTCAGGACGAATGTCTGATTTCACTACAGATTTATGCCAGCACTTCATCTGGTGCTGCAAACATAGAAATCGGAATGGACAGCAGATAAAAGATGCAGTATCTGCTGTCGAAAATGTTTAGCCAAGCAGGCTAAGTGCAATAACAGGACGCTGGTTGGCCTGTGCCAGTACGGACTGGGAAGCCTGCTGGATAATGTTGTTCTGGGTCAGAGCTGCGGTCTCAGAGGCGAAGTCTGTGTCTCTTATGCGGCTGCGGGCATCAGACTGATTCTCAGAGATATTTGCCTGATTACGAATGGTGCTCTCCATTCTATTCTGTAAAGCGCCCAGGTTAGCACGCTTGGAGTCCACGGCTTGAATCAGGGAGTCGATGTTTTCCAGGGTCTTTGTTGCAAGTTCAGCAGTTGAAACGGTAAATCTTGTTGTGCCACCAGTGCTCTTGTAAAGGCCTTTAGTCTTATCAGTGATATTTGCATCAGGAATTTTAGCCTGGGAAGCTATTCCGCTTAGGGTGAATGCAGAGGTCCAGTCTAATGTGAGAGTGTTACCAGCATTAGCGCCTACCTGAAATACAAGTTTGCCGTCAGCAGGAATAAGGCTGTTTTTATTGGTGTTGTTATTAGCTTTGCCGTTAATAACGGTCTGACCAGCGTAGGTGGTCTGCTGGGCAATACGGGTAATTTCTTGGGAAAGCTGGGTTACTTCTTCCTGGATGGCCTTACGGTCAGACTCAGAGTTGGTACCGTTTGCAGACTGAACAGCCAGCACGCGGATGCGCTGGAGCATGTTGGTGGTTTCGTCCAGAGCACCTTCGATGGTCTGGGCCAGAGCGATACCGTCATTGGTGTTACGGTTACCCTGGTTGAGACCGTTAATCTGAGTTGTCAGACGGTCGGCAATCTGCAGACCTGCAGCGTCGTCCTTGGCAGAGTTAATACGCAGACCAGAAGACAGTCTCTGGTAGCTGGTATTGAGGTTCAGTGTCGCATTGCTCAGCTTTCTTTGAGCATTGATGGAACTGACGTTCGTATTAACGTATAAAGCCATATTCTTCTCTCTCTTATCTGCTTATGTCTGGACCAGTGTGTGATTTGAGTGCAGATTTATACGTAGGCTGCGTGCTACGTCTATACAAATTCAATGTGGCAGCCATACTTTCTAAATTTAATGACTGCCATGTTTGATTAGCCCAGAAGGCTCAGCGCAATAGTTGGACGCTGGTTAGCCTGTGCCAGTACTGACTGGGAGGCCTGCTGAATAATGTTGTTCTGGGTAAGAGCAGCTGTTTCTGATGCGAAGTCTGTGTCTCTTATGCGGCTACGGGCATCGGACTGATTCTCAGAGATATTGGCCTGGTTGCGAATGGTGCTCTCCATTCTGTTCTGTAAAGCACCCAGGTTAGCGCGCTTGGAGTCCACGGCCTGGATCATCTTATCGATGTTTTCGAGAGTCTTTGTAGAGGTACTTGCAGAGGATACAGACCAGCGATAATCATGTTTGCCAGTACCGAAAGCATCGGTGAGTTTATGCAGTCCATTATCCTTGGCTACCGGGTTGTTAATTCCGGCCTGCTTTGCCAGACCTGACATGGTGAAAGCGGCTGACCAGTTAAGATCAAGAGTATTACCGGCATTTGCGCCTACCTGGAAAACAATCTTGCCCTTGTTGTTGCCAGTACCAGGAATTAAGCCAGCGCCTGCGCCATCAAGCACCTGATCACCTGCAAATGTTGTCTGCTTAGCGATACGAGTGATTTCAGCTGATAGCTGAGTTACTTCTTCCTGAAGAGCGTCACGATCTTTCTGGGAATTGGTACCGTTAGCAGACTGAACAGCCAGCACACGGATACGCTGCAGCATGTTGGTGGTTTCGTCCAGAGCACCTTCTATGGTCTGGGCCAGAGCGATACCGTCATTGGTGTTACGGTTGCCCTGGTTGAGGCCATTAATTTGGGAGGTCAGGCGGTCAGCAATCTGAAGGCCGGCAGCGTCGTCCTTGGCAGAGTTAATACGCAGACCTGAAGACAGTCTCTGGTAGCTGGTATTGAGGTTCAGAGTCGCATTGCTCAGCTTTCTTTGGGCATTGATCGAACTGACGTTCGTATTAACGTATAAAGCCATTTTCTTACTCTCTCTTATCTGCTTATGTCTGGACCAATGTCTGATTTGATCGCAGATTGATACGTAGGCTGTGTGCTACGTCTATACAAATTCAAAGTGGCAGCCATACTGTCTAAAACATAATGGCCGCCTGTTTTGATTAGCCCAGAAGGCTCAGCGCAATAGTTGGACGCTGGTTAGCCTGTGCCAGTACAGACTGGGAGGC
This sequence comes from Anaerobiospirillum sp. NML120511, assembly GCF_023050955.1. Classification (NCBI taxonomy): domain Bacteria; kingdom Pseudomonadati; phylum Pseudomonadota; class Gammaproteobacteria; order Aeromonadales; family Succinivibrionaceae; genus Anaerobiospirillum; species Anaerobiospirillum sp. NML120511. Next base: position 20,084 of record NZ_JALKIK010000022.1, on the reverse strand, counting down.
CTGCTGAATAATGTTGTTCTGGGTAAGAGCAGCAGTTTCTGATGCGAAGTCTGTGTCTCTTATGCGGCTGCGGGCATCAGACTGATTCTCGGAGATATTGGCCTGATTGCGAATGGTACTCTCCATTCTGTTTTGGATTGCGCCCAGGTTGGCACGATGAGAGTCGATGTTCTGAATTAAGGCATCAATATTTGCTAAAGTTGCTGTAGCAGTAGCAGCAGTAGAAATAGAGAATCTGACCGGACCATTAGCAGCGCTTTTTACTACACCTGTTTTAGAGTAGTTTGCAGCTTGATCTTGAACATCAACCTTAGCTCCTCCAGCAATGGCACAAAGTGTAAAGCCCTGAGATAAAGTAATGCCGAGGATGTTGCCTGCGTTAGCGCCTACCTGGAAATTAAGCATTTGATTTTTAGCAGGGATAAGACCCTTGCCGGCACCATCCAGTACCTGTTCGCCTGCGAAAGTGGTCTGGCGGGCAATACGGGTGATTTCAGCAGATAACTGAGTTACTTCTTCCTGGAGGGCCTTGCGGTCGGCCTCTGAGTTGGTGCCGTTGGCGGACTGAACAGCGAGCACACGGATGCGCTGGAGCATGTTGGTGGTCTCGTCCATGGCGCCTTCAATGGTCTGGGCTAAGGCAATACCGTCATTAGTGTTACGGTTGCCCTGGTTGAGGCCATTGATCTGGGAGGTCAGACGATCAGCAATCTGTAAACCTGCAGCGTCGTCCTTGGCAGAGTTGATTCTCAGACCGGAAGAAAGGCGCTGATAGGAGACATTCAGGTTCAGGGTGGCATTGCTCAGCTTGCGCTGGGCATTGATGGAACTGACGTTTGTATTAACGTATAAAGCCATTGGTAGCTCACTTATCTGCCTTTCTCAGGACTCACGTCCATCGACTACAGAGGTTTAAACGCAGTATGTACTACTGCGTGCATAGAAACAGGAGAGGAAAGCAGGGAACCGGTATGATTACCTGCAGTAAAAATTGTTTAGCCAAGCAGGCTCAGCGCAATAGTTGGACGCTGGTTAGCCTGTGCCAGTACGGACTGGGAGGCCTGCTGAATAATGTTGTTCTGGGTCAGAGCAGCAGTCTCTGAAGCGAAGTCTGTGTCTCTTATGCGGCTGCGGGCATCAGACTGGTTCTCAGAGATGTTAGCCTGATTGCGAATGGTGCTTTCCATTCTGTTTTGCATTGCACCTAGTGCGGCGCGCTTGGAATCAACTGCCTGAATAAGGGAATCAATGTTCTTCAGCACATTAGTAGCAGTTTCAGCGGAGGTAACGGTGAAGATTATGGCATTAGCTGCTGCAGCATCTTTTGTGAATCCGTTATCTTTTGTGAGATTAGTTGCTTGCTTGAAGCCTGCTTGAGATGCAATGCCGCTCAGAGTGAATTCTGAACCCCAGTCGAGGGTCAGTGTGTTGCCAGCGTTGGCGCCAACCTGGAATACCAGCTTGCCATCAGCCGGGATTAAGCTGTTTGGGTTTTTGTTATTGGCAGTAACTAACTTGCCATTTATTACGGTCTGGCCAGCAAAGGTGGTCTGCTTTGCAATACGGGTAATTTCGTGAGAAAGCTGGGTAACCTCCTCCTGAATAGCCTTACGATCGGCATCGGAGTTGGTGCCGTTGGCGGACTGCACTGCCAGCACGCGGATGCGCTGGAGCATGTTGGTGGTCTCGTCAAGTGCACCTTCAATGGTCTGGGCTAAGGCGATACCGTCATTGGTGTTACGGTTGCCCTGGTTGAGGCCATTGATCTGGGAGGTCAGTCGGTCGGCAATTTGCAGGCCGGCAGCGTCATCCTTGGCAGAATTAATACGCAGGCCTGAGGAGAGACGCTGGTAGCTGGTGTTCAGGTTCAGGGTGGCATTGCTCAGCTTGCGCTGGGCATTTATGGAGCTGACATTCGTGTTTACGTATAAGGCCATAGTAAGTATCTCCTCTGTAATCGTGTATCAGCGCACAGATGCCGTAGCTTTCTGAACTGTTAACGCAGCTTTGAACTTGCACCCGATTCCGGGAGCTGCAAGTTATGGGAATAGGAACATGCTTCAGCCATACTGTTGGAACTGAAGCATGACACGATATTGATTAATGTTATTGAAATAAGAGAGTGGTAAAGAGAGTAAAGAAAGAATTCCGTACAAGGATATGTCTATTCTGAAATCGCTTTATCTGCACGGCTGCCATCGACGGCGCCGGGCGTCCACTTTGGGTTTTACTTTATAAAACCCTTTAGTAAACATACCCCAGTCATACTGTATACTGGGGCATGACACGATATTAAGAAATATTGAAATAAGAGAGGATGATAAAGAGAGTAGAGATAGAAATATTATTCTTTATCGTCCCAGCAGACTCAGCGCAATAGTTGGGCGCTGGTTAGCCTGTGCCAGTACAGACTGCGAGGCCTGCTGGATAATGTTATTCTGGGTAAGCGCGGCTGTTTCAGAGGCAAAATCTGTGTCTCTTATGCGGCTGCGGGCATCAGACTGGTTCTCAGAAATATTGGCCTGATTTCTGATAGTGCTTTCCATTCTGTTCTGTAAAGCGCCCAGCGCAGCGCGCTGTGAGTCTACAGCTTGAATAAGCTTGTCCACATTGGCAAGCAGGTTGGTTGCAGTTGATGCAGTACAAAGAGAGAAACGAATGGCACCGCCGCTCTTTACGAGTCCTACAGGGGCTTTTGTATTATCAATATCAGTCTGGTTAAGTTTGGCCTGAAGAGCAATGCCGCTTAAAGTGAACTCATCACCCCAGTTCAGTGACAGGGTGTTGCCAGCATTGGCGCCTACCTGAAACTTCAGTACACCATCAGCAGGAATGAGTGAATTTTCATTGGTATTCTGCTTGTACTTGCCATTGATGACGGTCTGACCAGCAAAGGTGGTCTGCTTGGCAATACGGGTGATTTCCTGGGAAAGCTGGGTTACTTCTTCCTGGAGGGCCTTGCGATCGGCAGCTGAGTTGGTGCCGTTGGCTGACTGGACTGCCAGCACGCGGATGCGCTGGAGCATGTTGGTGGTCTCGTCGAGAGCACCTTCAATAGTCTGGGCAAGGGCAATACCGTCATTGGTGTTGCGGTTGCCCTGATTGAGACCGTTAATCTGGGTTGTGAGGCGGTCTGATATCTGCAGACCGGCGGCGTCATCTTTGGCAGAGTTAATTCTCAGGCCAGATGAGAGGCGCTGATAGGATACATTGAGGTTCAGCGTAGCATTGCTCAGTTTGCGCTGGGCATTAATGCTGCTGACGTTCGTGTTAACGTAAAGTGCCATACGCTATTCTCTCTTTCTCTCTAATTCTCTTTTCCGGAGGAGCTCTGTGAATAAACTCTCTTCGGTAGCATGTATGGCCGGATGGTAAGCGATTTTGTCATCCTGGCAAAAATTGACCATGCAATGCATATGCCACTATAGATAAGATAAAAAGAATGCGTAAAACAGGCTTAAATCCAGTGATCCCGGGGCCTGATGCTGCACGTGGGATCCTGAATTTTCTGCCCTGTGTAAGGTATCTGCTTGCCGCCTTTGGCTGAACTGTTTGCCGGTGTGATTTACTGCGGCAATACAACGGCAAAAGGCGGCAAGTACTCCCGGCATCACAGTCCTTGCCTTTGCTTACTTCTGGCAGCAGGGGCCTTTTCTTTGTTCTGGCACTTCCGGCATCAGGGCCTGCCCTGTGCTCTGATACTGCCGGCATCAAGTACTTTCCTGTGTTCTAATACTCCCGGCATCATGGACTTTACTCTGCTATGACTTTTCGGCTGTATGTGGCCCATGGTCAGGCCGCTCTTTGCGTGAGGTATGACTATTTGCCAGGCCCGGCCGGTGAGGTGCTGGTTGGTCCTCCAAGGTGGGGGCTGACTGGCTGGTTGGCTTTTTGGGCTGGTGGCTGAGTGCATGCTGTTTGTTGGTCTGGTTGTGAGCCATGGGGCGTTTGAAGTGCCGGGGCTGAATGCACAACGCCCCGGACTCGGGGGAGTTCGGGGCGTTGATGGTTGGGTCTGCCGCGCTTTATCAGCTCATCTTGGCTTTGAGGTACTTGCGCAGCTTGTCCAGGGTCTCAAGTGTTCCTTTGGCCTCGTTGAGGAAGAATGCAGGGTGGTGCTGGAAGTACTCAAGCATGTTGAGGATGTAGTTGGCAACGTTGGCGTTGTCGATACACCACTGAACATCATCGGTAGGAGAGAAGTCAGGCTGCAGGGCACGGTAGATGCCGTTATAGCATGCGCCAATGCACAGCTCCTTGTTCATATCGCGCTTGTAGCGGGTGTCGATATGAGGGTAGTTGTTTACATGGCAGCCCTTGAGCATGGTGGTTGCCCAGCTGGCGGAAATCACGCAGATCTGGCCAGGGGTGAAGGTGGCCTCGCGATTTGAGTGCATAAGCAGAGCACTGATATGGTCAAAGCACTGAGCCGGATGAATGTCATTGGAGGAGAAGTCGTACAGGCCGCCTTTCTTGCCACGGGAGGTCATGGCAAAGAAATCACACTGGCTGTAGTACTTGCGATAGCTTGCCAGAATCTGTGGAGATGGCACAGGGAAGCGGGTACTTTTGTACTTATGGAATAAGGATACGCCTATTAATCCTGCAATAAATACAATGGTCTGAATGATTATATGAGCGGCCAGCCCTGTATGCGTCAAGTACAGGACGCCAAAAGAGACGGCATTTATTCCAAGGATGATTAGCACGTAAGACCAGCGCATTTACATTTCTCTCCATGTACAGTTATTTCGCTCAGTAAGCTCAATGCAGGTCTTCAATGGCATCAAGTTTACCCAGGCAGCCGTATGAGGGCTTGTCAGCCGCTTAAACGGTTAAGGCAGGTCTGCCTTGTCAGGTCAGTTCTGTCCTGACTTCACAGGTGAGCGAAACATGGCTTTTAGTATGGGGACCATGGACAGGTCTGGCCACATACATTATCTGGCTTCCTGACAGCAAGGCTGCAGGGTTTATCCGTGTGTAACGGCATTTTATGAATGTACTGCAGTGCCACAGGGCAAAAATAGTATATCTGTTCGTAACGGGCATAGCTGCCCGAATCAGCGATGGAAACTTGATCTGCACAGATCTGCTGAGCAGGTCATCAAATACCCGGTTAATGAGCTGCAACAATATTTATGAGCTTTGAGCCTGTACTGTGGGCGGCTCTTTAAGGACTCAGGCTGACAGCTGCATGACAGCTTTCATTTAAACCTGAAGTCTTGATACATGGCCTTTAAGGCAACAGCTGCACAGACTGCCGCAGTTTGATTATCAGGCTGTATGGCATGTATTAATTGCCATATTACAAACACGAGCTCCCGAGGATATCAGTCTGGTTGTCATAGCTGTCCCAGTAAAAATACGGTTCAGCAGAGGTTTACTGCTTCCTGCCTTATAAGAACTGGTACTCACCACATGTCCAGTCTCCATGGCGGGTATCGCATTTATGCTCAAAACAGAGCCACTTTGCAGTACAGATAACATCGGCACAGTAAACCAGGTGATCGTTGCAGCATACCGGTGTAATGCCTGGCTGTCCAGTTCCTGGCAACTGAAGTGCTGGTTGTGTCACTTATTATCTGTTGTGCAACTGCGGTCAGAGTACCTGCGTCATTTTCAGACTGCTGCTCTTACTGCCTGGCATTTGAACAATACCAGGTACCATGGACCCGGTGCCCTGGATCAGGTGCACTTGATCATGAGCTATGTGCAGCTATAAGAGGCATTTGCCAGGGGCCAGGCTCCCGGCACACGAGATCTTTTCAGGTGAACTGACGATTGCCAGGTTCTGCGACCTTGACTGTCTGTGCCGGAACTGCTGGTTAACCAGAATGCTGCTTTACACGCACTGTCCCGGACAGGCTGAATGTCCTCAGGGTAAATGTTCGGCACTGTATTGTTGCTATTAGCCCTGTATTGGCAAGCCCCTGCATGATGAAAAATGACCTGAATTACGCGTCACATTTTAATGGATGCTATAACTAGGAAGCCTGATAAATCCCTGATGTGCGCCGTTTATCGAAATAATTGTGTTTAAAGGACGTTTTACAAATGTTGATAATAATTATCACTTTGGCCCGGATAGGGCATGAGACGATTGACTAAACAAATGTCTGACCTTGCTTCCGAGCTGCGGGACAGATATGTCTGGGCGGGCTTTTAAGACAGAGAAAAACAGAGTAATGGCACTTACTCACATCATGACTTGGCAGCTTGAGGAACAGCTGTACAGGCCATGTAGAGATGCCGCAGAAAAAGGTAATACTCTCCCGGCACTTCATGCCCTCAACTGCAGGTCAGCAGATGGGCGTTAAGAGCTGAGATTTATAAGTTGGGTCTGGTAGCTGGGAGTTGCGAGTTGGGGACTGGAGGCCTGGAGTTTCGAGTTAAGCATTGGAGCTGAGTGGCGGCACCACTTTGTGGTGCCTGACTGGAATTGCCGCTTTTCCTGGTGTGAAGTCCAAATTGGAACCGCGCGCGGCACATGGTTATCACGTCTTATCCTTGCTTGCCAAGCTTTACCAGGTCTTACCCTGTCAGAAAGGGCCCAGGTAATAATAGCATTGCAAGGGACTGCAGGTCATTTAAGGCATTACAGGATACGTCATGGTGTGGCGTGGCATGGCGTGGCATGGCGTTGAATGGTGAAGCGCGGCACTGCCAGGTTGTTTCGGATTGACGGGCAGAACCATGGTGCTCCGCAAAGGCGTTGAATTGCGGGCCTTAATCAGCGACTTTATGGCCTTCAGGAGTGCGAGAGTGAGGAAGGAGAGGGCAGGGTGATGGCAGTGATGATGGTAAGCTGCCTGGACGTTACATTGCCTGGCTGAGCCAGGCCTGGCTTTGCAGGTTCTGAAAAGCACAACAGCGCCGGGTGGCGCTGCTGTGAGATTGATTTATTGTGACTGGACTTATGGGGTGGGCTTGTCTGGGCTGGGCCTTGCTTATCTGGTTTGGGATTGTCCTGGTTGCCCGGGCTTATGCTGTGGTTTTGCCAGCCGTGATGGCTCCGCGATGGAGTCGGGATAGCTGAGCTGCAGGAGCATCAGGCGCAGCCTAAGGATTGGCCCTGCTCTGCTCATCCTTGGCTGCAGTGCTGTGGGGTTCCAGAGCAGATGCTGCAGTGGACGATGTGTCTGTCACGGATGGCCCTGCGGCGTCAGCTGCAGGGGCGGCGGGCTGCCCTTGGTCGTGTTCGTGACTGTGGCGCAGGCGGCCTTCGATGAGGATCTTTCTGGTGATGAAGTTAAAGACCATGACCACAGCTGTGGCAAAGAGCTTACCTGTGATGTAGCTGATAGCCAGAACCTCTACGCTTACCCACATAATGCCGTTGTTGATTAACAGACCGCATACGGCCAGTACGAAGAACAGTACTACCTCAAGGGCACTGCGGGTACGGGTTCTTGTGACATTCTTGCGGGCTGTGAATACCCAGGCAATGCTCAGTATGTAGTTGACTATTACTGATGCAATAAAGGATATGGTTGCCGAGGTCAGATAGTTCAGACCGACATATTCGGTCAGCACCAGCAGTAAAGTGAAGTCGATAACAAAGGAAAGACCGCCTACTACGGCAAAGCGCATAATCTGACGGAACAGCTTGCTGTTATGGGGTTTACTGGTCATCAAATCACCCGAAAGATAATTGTCCTGAAAAACATCAGCCTCTGAGATCTTATAGCCTCACAGGTCCGGCATCGGCAGCCTGCCCAGGGACAGATCTGCACTGGTGGAGGGAAAGCTCAGGTCGTACTGTGTGAGGGCCGAGATAAGGTCCTGATTATGGAATCAGTATCTGCTGCCTGATAAAACGGAAAAAGCATTCCTGCCGTCCGTATTAAGGCTTAATTTAAGCAAGTGAACAGGAGCTCAGGTCGATATCATGCCTGAAAACAGCCTTTCATTCCAGTCATACGCAAAAGATAAGCGTCCTGTCATGACGCTGCACCCTGCGCAGGTGTCACGCTGACCTTTACCTCACCCACTGGGCGGTTAAAGTCGCCGCAACAGACCGGGAAACATGCTTTGCTCACATGGGAGCATGCATTTATGCCCGCAGCCCGCCTGCATTCATGACTGGCTGCATGGCAAATAACATTGCCGGCCGCCATGCTGTGTCGTTGCCGGTGCAGCCTCAGCTCGGGGCCATCAGCGTAGTCAGAGGTCAATGCCATGGCAAAAGCTCAATAGCTTATCCATTGACTATGCTGTCCTGTCCGCTGTTTACCAGCCAGCCAGTACAGCCCCCTGCCTGCACCGGAAGCAGTACTGCGGCGTGTCAGGCAGTTTGCCGCTAAAAGCCACCCTGTAACAGTGGCAGCAGCGGAAGGGATAAGAGGTTTGGTGAATCGTGCCAGTGACCGCCTTTCTGCGGAGCATGGTTGATACCCTTTAGTTTGCTGTATGCAAGCTTTTGGTACTCCTGTCCGTTACCGCCTCAGTCACTCAGTCATTCAAGCAGGCATCAAGCAGGGCAGTGGCCCATGCATCCAGACAGCTGTCAAGCCAGTCACCCAGCAAGTCAGCTGCTCAACCCATGGCGCAGGGCAAATTCAAAGGGACTTTATCCCTGGGACTTTGGCGTCAGTGTTCTTTGACTATTGCCTGGCAGGCCTCTGCCGGGTCAAGAATCCGAATAAAGTGCCGGCCGGGTGCGAGGACGCGGAAGGTGAGCGTGCTGCGGGCTGCGCGCTGCGGGATGCCCGCGCTGCAGGGTGCGTGTGGTTGGGGGAGGGCGGGACTTTTTTGGTAAAATAGGCGCCTTGATTTTATTCTGGGTCAGAGGCGCGTATGAACGGTTTTGATGGCGACAAGGAAAATTGGCAGTGGCCTGATGATGGTGACTTCGATATTAAAGATGCTGCCGATTCCAGGTACTTCGATGAGCTGGCTTCATATCAGCAATATGACCATCCTCCAACTGAAGCACGCTGGACTGGCCGCAGCGTTCCTGTTGAATGCATTATGGATGTGATCCTGCCCGTAACGAGCAGCAGCAGAAAGGACGACTTTTACTCTCTGGCCGCCAGCATAATCAATGGCAGTCTCTACAGCTGGGGTAATCTTAAGCTCCTTGATACTCGCTACTGCAGGTTTGTTACCGTGGGGCTGATACCTGAGTATGACTACGCCTATCTGACAGCCATGATTATGGGATGTTATGTGCTGACGGAAAACGGCGTGCTGGTTGATGAAAAGGGCAGGACCTTTGCTGAGGCATTTGCGGGCTTTAATCAAATAGAAGAGCTCTTTGACAGGTGTGAACCTTACTTTGGCTACTCCTGCGGCTTTTTCTATCTTAAGGGACTGTGGTACTTCCTGACCGGAGCCGACAGCCTTGCCCTGCATGCCTTTACTGTTGCCCGTGGTTACTTCCGTGCCGATTTTATGGTCTTCAAGTGTTACGAACGTTACACTGAACAACAAAACAGAGCCATGAAAAAGCTGAAGGAGCAGAAGCTGGTATTCCCGCAAAGCTTTGGCGCTACTCCTGAAGTATGTTCCAGACTTTTTACTCTGGCAAATTCTCTTATGCCTGATATTGCCGCTGCTGCGTCAACTCCATCTGGTCAGTGTCTTACCCGTCATGATCTGGTCAGCAGCTTTGACGAGCTGGTAAAACCTGATGTCAAAGCATGTATTAATGCAGCTGCTGCCGGAGGCTTCAGCAACAGCCGCACCCCGGTTGCAAAGGGAACAGCTGCGGCCAGAGCAAGTAATATTATGCTCAGCCTCCAGCAGCATCTCAATCAGTGGCTTGCCCAGTTCTGCCCTTTCGTTCAGATGCATCAGGTATCAGGATCATTTGTCTCAGGTGGTCAGGCTGCCAGCACCCGTCTTGACTCCCCTGTGTGCTTTAAGCTCCTGCCATGGAAGCCCGGAACACCATTAACTGTTCTTAATGAGCCTTTTGCCGACAATCGCATTGACAGTATTGAAAATAAGGTTGTCACTGAAAATCAGTCGCTTTCCTGGAGTAATGCTCTGCGCCTTGTTATTGCAAGGCGCTTTGCCCACATCGTTAATGCCGCCCTTTCAGATGTTATTACTCTGCAAGTCAGTGATGATGACTTTGCTGATAAGGAGGTATCAAAGGCTGTTGCTCCTGAGGGTATGCTGCGTTGCAGTTTTGAACAGTATGAGCAGTTCAAAACTAAAAATACCAGCCTCGAACAAAAGGTAAAAGTTCCGGCCAGAAGCAGGCCAGAAAGTGCCCTCCCGGAGACCTCTTATAATTACCTGTACCTTGAACGTTGTGGCCCTCAGTACAACAGGCATAACTATCACAAGCGCAATAGTGATGTCAGTTTTTACGGCCGGTTGCCAGGTGCCCAGGATGTTATTAAAGCTGCCGGCAAAAGGGAGACTGATCTATACAGGATTATTGCCTGGTATGAGCTTCATGGACAATTTCACAGGATCGCTGTCAGCCAAGAATCTCTTAATGAATACCAGATGCTCTATGACTCTAATCCTGGGGCACGAGTATCCCTGCTCAGGGCTGTCTACTGGGATTTACCAGAGATCGCCAGCCGTTATCCTGACGCCCCCACTGTGCGCGAGGCGATCACAAAATGTCTTAAAGTAAGGCAGTATGAGGAGGAAGCCCAGAAAAGCTGTCCTTTTGGCACTCTGACCGATGGTGAGATGCCATTTTGTTCGCCTGATTTTTCACTTTATGCCATGGTTCGCTATTTCTGCGACCAGGGCAAATATGACGAAATCGACCCTGACAGACAGAGTATTGCTGCCCTTTTGGAAGACGAAAGATATCTTGAAAACGATGTCATTATTTATGACATCCCTGAATACGATATAAAAATACGCGGCTTTGGCAGTCGCACTGTCAGGGAGCTGGTCAGAAAATTCCGTGTCAATGACGGGACTCAAAACCAGGGCTGTGGTGATCTTGACCAGAGAGTCAAGGTGCGTGACAGGGGTATGAGTTACGACAATATGACCCTTCCGGTAACACGTTATCCTGGAGCCCCTTATGTACTGAGCATGCATGAAGAGCTGCAGTGGCGTACCTCCGGCAACGCTCTTGCGCTTAAAGCTGGCAGGCGCGTATACAGTGACGCTGCCGTGATGGACTGGCTCAATATGCTCATATTGCGCTATCACAGCTGGCGTCTTAACTTCCCTGAAGATGTTATGTGCCCAAGGCGCATCAACCCTCGTTCATGGTCCAGCCCGCTGGCTGCAGCCCTGCAGATTGAGGCCATGAGCAGCCTGTTACCAGTTGATTCAGCTCAGCTGCTGTACATACTGCATCCTTACCATCAGCAGATTGCCTGGCAGGCAGGTTTAAGCCTGCATTATGTGGTGATAGAGTTCAATCAGCCTCTGGCTGATGATTCTGGCCTTACTCCAGGCATGGCCATTAAGAGCAGCACAGCCGGCAAAGCAGCGAGCAAAGCAGCAGGCAAGACAGATGGCAAGACAGTGGGCAAAACTGGCCGTATGGTACTGCCTGATGAGCTGCTCATGCTCATCAGAGCCCTGCAGTCCGATCTGCCAGCCCAGCCTCTCGACTATGACTCCGCCAGCCCGGCTCGCGCTGCCAGTGGCAAGACCACAGACTCAAAGGACGGCACTGCCGGCAAGGCAGCCGCCAGATCCACTGGAGCAGCCGGAGACGGCAAGGCAGGCCATGACTGCCGTGCTGCTGCCATTGATCTGCGCTTTAACCGTCCGGTGCTGGCCTCGGAGCGTAAGACCCTTGGTGAGGTAAACAGCAACAGCAGTCATGATCTGTCCGCCCTCTATCTGGGCTGGACTCAGACTGATCGCTCCCTGATAGTGGACTTTCTGGTCTATGACTATGACAGCTTTGCCTATATTGCTGATCAGTGGTCACGCCTTGGCCGTCTGGACAGCCTTAACATCAAACGCATTACCATGTGCGCCCTGTCAGGCTGCGCTACTCCTCACTTCCTCTACGGACCAGAGGCCGGCCGCCTGAGCAACTCAGCTCCGGCCTGTGCTCCGGATGCTTACCCAGCTGCTGACGCAGCTGACAGCTCCATGGGCAATGCCCCACTGAGCCCGTCTGGCCGTGCTGCATACAGCGCAGCTGCTGGCGCTGCCTCTGGCAGCGCTGCAGACAGTGGCAGGAGCTCAGGACGACTGAGCCTCAGACCACGCTCAGGTGGCAATACCGGCCTGGTAGGCATTGCCGGTATTGGCTCATGGCGAGAGGATGACAGAGACCGTAAGGCAGCCACCAGTGGCAAGTCCAGATCCCGGACAGCCTCTGCCTCAGCATCATCTTCGTTTGCAGCATCTCAAACAGCTACGGGCAAGTCCGGCACCCGCCAGGGCAGAAACAGCCGTTCTGAAGGTGCCAGCGCTATCTCAGGCGGCTTGAATGCTGCTGCCGGCAGCAGGCTCAATACAAAGGATTACCCGGCAACTTCCGGATCAGACACAGCTGCCCGGGCCTCAGCCGCCGGGTCTGGAGCAGGAAGTCTTTCAGGCATCGCCTTCTGGGCAGACACACTGGCCTCAGCCTGTGGTGCAGACATGGCAGGCTCCCCTGACTCCGCTTGTGCCCCTGCTTCGTCAACAGCATCATCACCAGCTTCATCCGGGGATATGCCATCGGCTGAAGACCTGCTCAATATGAGCTTTGACCTGACCCCTGTAGTTCATACTGATTATGAGGCTATGGGGCTCTTTGGCAGCCCGGCTGCTGCCTCATCCCCAGGCCCCGACGCTCCGGCATCTGCCTCCAAACGGTCAGCCACAGCCAGGAGTACCGCCACTGGAAAGGCTGCGTCAGCGTCTGCTGATAAAACAGGATCTGCAGCCTCTGCTGCAGACACAGGTGCAGCCCCATCAGGCACGAGGAGCCGATCAGGAAAGAGGGCCGCCAGCACCACCAGAACTGCCAGGACGACCAGGACTGCCAGGACCAAAGCAACCGCAGCCGCCTCAGATGCGGCAGATAATGATTAAGCAGCGGCATCTGCTGCCGTCACGGTAGTCGCTGGCATAGGTGCTGCCTAAAAACAGGCCCGCACCAGACCAGGGAGCGCCTCAGGTCTCAGGGGCCTTACTGCTCGCGCACCACAGTCCCTTTACAACTGGTACCAGACTGACCAGTAATTAAGGGCAGCGGGGCACGTCAGGCCATATTCAGCCACGGTTGCGGCGTGACCGTTATTTGTCTCTCACCGTCTGCCGTCATCAGCCGTAACTCAGTCCACCGACTGACACGCGCTGTGCCCAGCCTTGCAGCAGGGGTCATCACCCGCATGGATGCCTGACTGATACTCAGGCTAGCAATTGGGGCTGACCTTAACATGCAGCCATTCATCCGTGCATCCATGCCTGCTCTGGCTAACGCTACGACTCGAGATTCAACTCTCAAGTCATCCAGCCTGGCTGGTTTGCTGGCGCGCCAGCCGTGACCTGTTTCTCTACAGCTGTCCGGTTCCCATATGTCATGCGGCCTGGCTTCAACAGGGCAAGCATATTCGTCCTTCTTGAAACTGACCTTGTTAATGCTGCTGGACAGCTGAGCAGTCAGCCCCAGTCGGTATTATTGCTATCTGAGCACAATGCATACTGGGCGGCAAAGAGCCTGCTGCCAGGGGCCGGTGCCATGAAAACTATGGTTACAGGCAATGCTTTTAGCAAGGCAAAGGCAGCCTGCACCATGCAGCACGCGGCAAGCATCATGCGTCCCTCAGCATGATGCAAGGCTGTCAGGCAGGAAGCCTGTCATCCCTGGAAGGAAATCAGCCGCAGTAGCTGTATTGCTGAACCTGGCACTGTCAGCGCATGACAGTTCAAGGCAGCGCAGCGCATGGCATGTCTGATAAGCGCAGGTATGGCAGGCAGGCTGAGCAGGGGTGGACTGGCAGGGTTTGGCGGGAGCTGCAGCCTTGGCGGCAGTGCACTTTTTCAAGGCACGCCCGTGAGGAAGCTAACTGGGCTTTTAGTGGGATTTGGTGGGGTGCAGGGCGCTCGTTTTGTGCTATTTTACGCAGCTCACTCAGGACTATGGCGGAGAGTGCAGGACTGACTGCGCTCCTTTACACCCGGGGCAGGAGGCCTTTTATGCGCCAAAGTGTGGCATATTGCTGTCCTTTTCCTTACAATTAGCAGACTGAGTTTTAATATGATGGGAAATCACCGCAGTTTTTTTATTGCTGTGGATATGACTTTCCTCACTCGGTACTTAAAGTGCGCTTATGTCACCTGAAAGTACCATTTTTTTAAGACTGGCCTGATGGCATTCGTTGATGCCTGCTCCATAATGGAGCCAGGTCATTAATGCATTGTTATCAGTAAACAGGTAAACCAGTCTTTTCTTCGCCGATGCGGAGCATATGCTCCTGCCGCGTACGGTATTAATGCCATAATGTCGCAATGCTGTTTTGCAGCTGTGTTGCATTTGAGCCCCGGATGGCCATCACAGGCCATCGGACCCTGGCACCAGTGCCACAGCCTGCCCTGCGGGGCTGTCCTGCAGTTAGCTGCGGGTTAAGCTGTTAACTGCGCAGCTGAGCTGACCCAGGACTGCACAGGAACTGGGCCTGGGCCTGGGCCTGTCCAGATTCCCAGCATCGGGCACCTGGTAACAGGGCTGTGGTCACAGTACTGTGGTCACTGGGCTGCGGGGCCTGGTATCAGGCATTGGGCTTTTTGCTTTCAGACGGGCAGGGGCAGGGCCATATGGCCTCAAGCTGCTGCGGTCGGCATTAAAGGCATCACTGACAGCTGACAGGTTCAGCTTTTGTACAGAATAACAACAGAGGTCTCTCCTGAAATTTAGAGCCTCTGCAACAATCAGTTCAACTCAGACAGGACGTAAGCCCTTGTCTGTCCACGGCACGGGCAGCCTCAACATGGCTGTCAGCGCACTGTCATGCCCTGCAGGCATGGACAGATACTGCGCTGTCGGTCCCTTGCGGCCTGAGTGCGTGCTCAACGTCAGAACTTTCTTGGACTATCCGGAGATATCAGAGTGAAAGGCAGGTATGATGAGCGCTTTGGTGCTCAGCGCTCTTCTCGAAGCAGCGCTGCTTCTGCACGCCTGACTTTTCCGCGCGGACAGCCAGCCTGGCCGACAACCACCGATACCTGGTCCACAGGTGACAGCCAGCTGGCCCGCCGCGATGAAATCGCTGCTGCTGCCGAGGCTGCCTCACGCGATCAGTATGCTTCTGACCACTCCTATTCTTCAGCTCAGGATTCCTCTGACTCCATGGCAACAGGCACTGGAGACAGCAGTTCCATGGGCATGAATTCCTCATCCTATTCATCCTCATCAGCATCATCAGCCGATTCCTCCTCAGCATTAAGCGCCGATCAGAGTTCCAGCCTTAAGGACAATGGTATTCAGTCCTTTAGCACTGGCAGTGGTCCGTCCTTCATCTCTCTTGATGATGAAAGGTCCGCCGGGGGCGAAGGTGGCAGCTGGGGTGAGGAGTCACAGGCAGCCGATCTGGCCTCATTTATGGCCGCACACCGTGCCGGCAAGATCCCGGCCCCAGGTGACTCTTATGGTCGCAGCTCACAGTACGAAGAGCCGCAGCGCGATGAGGTTATCCCCGCACCCCTAATTGAAATGGTGGCTACCATTCCACCATCATCACCTCACAGAGCCCTGGTAACCCGCGCCCCACGTACACCTGAAGATGACGACCAGAGCATGATGCGTGATCTCAATGACCCAGAAGGTCAGGATGACGCAAGCTCTGCTCCAGCAGCTCAGGAACGTTCACCTGTAGAACCGGACCAGCCTCAGAGAGCTACTGTTACCAAGGCTGCTGACTTTGCCGCCAAGGTACACTCCCAGCTCCAGCAGGTACAGCAGGCCGCCGTGGCTGCAGCCCGTGCTGCTCAGTCAGGTATGCCAGCTTCACAAAGTGCTGCCGAGCTGGCTGCCCTGGCCGCAGCCACCTCAAACAGAGGACCTCTGGGCTCATCTGGTGACGATGATGGCGCTGAGGCTGCTGCCTATCTTATTGCTGCCGCTACCGGCCGCTCCATGAGCCAGCCTCAGCCACGTCAGCAGGAACCTGCTCCTCAGGCCCCGGCCCGTCCAGCTGTCTCGCTTGAGTCTCTGGGACCGCTTATCAGCCTCAAGGCCCGTATGCTTGAGGAATACTTCTGTCACAACATTACCGGCAATGATGCCCTGATCGTAGACATGCAGCTCAATGGTCAGCATCTGCCAGTAGTGATAGTAAACCCTCAGTATGGCGTACTCATTCTGGAGCTTTACTACCATGGTGCTGAGGAGTTGATGCGCAACAGCCAGCTCGTGCACCAGCACAAGAAGCACTGTATGCAGCTGCGTGAGCAGTTTGCCCGCACCTACAGCGAACGTGGCAACGAATTTTCCCGTGAGGACGTGAAGCAGGTAACTTACGTGCTTCAGTGCTACGAGAATCTCAATGCTCAGGAAGTGGCCCGTATCTTCCCTTCCCAGAGCATTCAGACCTCGCGTGCCGGAGGCAATACCTCCAGTATCTTTACCCGCTGGCCGCCATCAGGCCTTACTCAGCGTCTGCATGGCTACATGGATCAGCATTTCATCAACGTATGGAATGCCAAAAAGCCAGGCGATCACATGACCACCTGGCTCTCAGGCGCCCAGAATGTACCTTTCTTCCTGGCCCGCGCTCCAAGGGAGAACAGCCTCTTTGAAAGTCTGGGGCTGCCACCGCTTGACCGAGCCCAGCGTGAAATTTCAGTGCTGCTCAACCAGCGCCGTACGCTCAGTGGCCAGTTCTGCAAGTTCTCACGTCCAATGCCAGAGCACGTTATCCGTGCCCGCAATCCGCTACCCGGCAACACTCAGGGCCAGGCCCATGGCCAGCAGATGGCAGGCGGCAACCGCCCTCAGGCCCAGATGGCACTGCAGGGACACCCAGGACAGGGCCAGCAGCGAGCTGCTCAGGGCCGTACCGGCCTTGGTCAGGGGCCACTGCCAGGCCAGCAGGGCCGTCAGATCATGCCTCAGGCTCAGGGCCAGCATCTGCAGGGTATGCAAGGACAGCAGGCTCAGCAGGGCCAGCAACAGGCACGCCGCCCACAGGGCCAGTCAGGTCAGCCAATGCAGCAGGGCTCCCGTCCAGGCCGCATGATCAATACCCAGCCTGTGCCACAGCCATCACAGGGCAATATGGGACAGCGCCCACAGGGGCAGCCAAACCAGGGGCAAGGTCAGGGCATGCGTCCTGGCAGCGGCACTGCTGGCCGCCCTGGCCAGTCAGGCTCATCTCAGGGCTCTGGCAACCGTGGCAATGTCTCCCGCAGCCAGCAGCTGCTTAACGCTGCCGGCATGGGCCAGCGTGCTCCAACCATTGGAGCCCGCTCACCCGCCCAGGGCCAGGGCACGGGCCAGCAACAAGGCCAGCAACAGGCCCAGCAGGTCCAGCGTGCACAGGGAGGTCAGGGCAGCCAGGGAGGCCAGGCGCGCCCTGGAAAAGGCCAGAACCCAAATCAGGCTAACGCCCAGGGCGGCAATGCTCAGCCAAGACCACAGGGGCAAGGCCAAAGCCAGGCCCGTCCAGGCGGTCAGTCAGGCTCAGCCCAGCAGCAGCGTCGCCCTCAGCAGGGTAACCGCCGCTGATGCTCCCGGCCATGCAGGACCTGCCACAAAAAGCACCCTCAGGGGTGCTTTTTTGTGCCCGGAATTTGGACCTGTATCGCGCAAGGTGTTTAAGTTTCGATGGGTACCCGACAGGGGGCGAAATCGAGAATGCTCTATTTGAAAGGTACTGTGGGATGCTGCCATAACTTGTAGATGCTTGCCAGTACGTGGCCGAATGAGCAAAACAGAGCAATGTGCATAAAGCTTTGTGCAGTGAAAACTCCAGCTCTTGACTAACTGCTCCACCATCTGCACATGCTCTATGAGGAGTCCTGAGCTCTTTTGCTTGAGCATGCTGGCTTATGTATGTCCTTGACGAAAGGTTCAGGCAGGCGGAAAGACAGATAAAGGTTCAGCAAATGGTCGATATTGGGAGCAGTGTTCATTGGTATTTTGGGACACGGTTAGTTTGATGAATTTAGATGGGGCGACATTTAATTCATGCTGAAATTTTGATCAAAAATCCCGGAGCAATGCACTTTCTGTACACTTCTTGTCGTATCTATATTCTTGTATGAACTGCATCTTTTGCAGTTTAAATTCTGTGTAATCTAAATTATGCATAGAGGCAATGAAATAACGTTAAAGTGTATAAGCACAACATTTACAGACTTCTTGAGTCTCGCTATATATGATGGAGAAACACTATGGCTGTATACGTAAATACCAATGTGAGCTCACTTAATGGCCGCAGATATCTGAACAACGTTCAAAACCAATTGACAACCACCTATCAGAGACTCTCTTCTGGCTTAAGAATCAACTCCGCCAAGGACGATGCAGCAGGTTTACAAATCTCCAGCCGTTTAACTACCCAGATAAATGGCCTGAATCAGGGTAACCGCAATGCCTCTGACGGTATTGCTCTGGCCCAGACCATTGAAGGTGCCATGGACGAAATGACTGGCATGCTCCAGAAGATTCGTACCCTTGCAGTACAGGCCTCAAACGGCACCAACACAGAAGCTGATCGTAAAGCTCTGGATACCGAGGCCACTGCCCTCGTAGCCGAGATTGACCGTATTGCCGGTCAGACCAGATTTGGTGGAGCACTTGTCCTCGACGGCTCCAAGCAGACCGGACTGCTCGTTGGTGACAAGGTTTCAACTGGCCAGCTCACCCTGCAGGTTGGTGCCAATAAGGGCGATACCATTTCTTTTGACGTTGCTAATGCCCACTTCTCCAAGCTCATGGAGCTGGCCGGTCTGAAAGACAAAAAGTTTGATAACGTAGACTTCTTCGACGCCACAAAGAAGCTGCTTTTATCAACTGCAGCTGGTGCCCAGGCGGTTATCGGCGCCATGGATAAGATGATTGGTGCACTTGACGGTCAGCGTGCCGGACTAGGTGCAATCCAGAACAGATTGGAGAGTTCGATCCGCAACCAGGCAAACGTTTCCGCCAACCAGGCTGATGCCCGCAGCAGAATTCGTGACGCTGACTTCGCAGAAGAATCAGCCAATCTGTCACAGCAGTCCATTATTCAGCAGGCTGCTACCTCCATGCTGATGCAGGCTAACACCCGTCCTCAGCTGGGTCTGTCCCTGTTAGGATAAGAGCAATCACAGCATAAGGCGGTACAGAGCAGCTGATGCAGTCAGAGCTTTGCGCCCTCTATGCTCTCAGCATGGGCTCCGAGTTGCAGACATACTTTGGAATAAAGCCTATCGGGCAAAAAGCACCCTAAGGGGTGCTTTTTTGTGCCCGGAATTTGAAATCGGACCGTGCATGGAGTTCAAGTTTTCGATTGGTACCTGACAGGGGTCGAGGTGTTGAGGCCTCCAGGTTTGAAGCGGTGTTGCTGGTTTGTGCAGGTCCGGAGTAAAACGGCATGAAAACGCCTTATATGCTGTCTTACTGGCTGTAAGGTGGCATCAAAGGCGCACTCGTTAAGCCGCTTAAGGCTTATAACGACCTGACAGGTAGACATGAACTTCATAAATCCGCTCCTCCCTCTCTATTTGGCTCGGTGAAGCACGCAGGGAAGAATATGGGCATGTCTGGGTTCGCGACGGCTTAAGGAGAGTCTGATGTGCGTCACACGGCCATGGCGGTACCTTAACTCGGCTTATGAAGTACGCAGTTACGGCTTTGGCGGGGGAAGTAAGCAGTGTTCTTAATGAGCTGCGAGCACAGAAAATTTAAATTAGTCATTAGCAACTAATAAAACTAAATTCCCTTAAATATCAGGCTAACAGAGGAATTCATAGGCTGTAATGCTGTATCTATACGAGCCTGTTTTTCGCATCTGTTTAAGATTATATTTTGTGTAATCTGAATTACACACTTGTCATAGCGAAAAGTCGTTAAGCTTAATAAGGGCCCGTGTTTCAGGGGCTTTATTACTATTTCACATACATGATGGGGAGAACACTATGGCTGTATACGTCAATACGAATATAAGCTCTCTGAACGGCCGCAGATATCTGAATAATGTGCAGAATCAGCTCACTACAACCTACCA